>DASSIC010000576.1:0-4677 GCA_035692325.1 Gemmatimonadaceae bacterium
GTCGGCGCCCTTCGCCTGTCCCTCATCCATCTTCTCGTACAGCGGCTCGACGGGCAGTCCCTGCACACGTGCCGAATCGATGAGCGCCCGGAGCGCGGCGCGGGATGGAGCGTCGAGCTTGTTGCCGATACGAGGATCCTGAGCGCCGGCCTGCGCGAGAGCTGCGCAGACGAGAGCGAAGGTCATCAGTCCACGAATCGGCCGGGTGGTCATTTGGTGCTGTCCTCTACGACGAGTGCGCTGCTGGGCAGACCGAAGTCGTCGCCCGCGGAACGCGGTGCGCTCGGATCAGCCACCCATTCCTTGCCATTCACGACGAAGGCGTAACGGTGCACGCCAGCGGGCACGGGCGCTGTGACGCTCCACACACCCTGATGGTTGGTGGCGACGAGCGCGGTGTCGTTGAGCCCCCAGTCGTTGAAGTCGCCCACCACCGCCACGCTGTGCGCCGTGGGTGCGACGAGCACGAACTGCACGGGGGCCAGCGGCACCGGCGGGGTGGCGGCCTGCGGTCGCGTACGCATCACGCCGAGCGTGACGACGGCGACGACGCCGGCGGCGAGCGCCGCGGCCCAGCCGGGGTGGTGCGTCACCTGCGACGCGACGCCCAGCCAGCCGCGCATGCCGCGGCGGCGCTGCGCATAGAGGCGCCGCACCCGCACCATCACGCGCCGCTCGAACGACTCGTCGAGTCGTACGGGCTGCTGCAGCTCTTCGACGATGAGCTCGAGTGTCGTCCGTCCCCACTCAGCCACTGTGAACCTCCCGCAACAGGGTGCGCAGCCGATCACAGGCGCGCATCACACGCATCTTCAAGGCGGAAACACCAACGCCGGTAATCTCCGCCATCTCGTCGTACCCCAGCTCTTCCACGTACTTCAACAGGAATGCCTCCCGTTGGTCGGCGCTCAGCTCGCCGAGCGCCCGCTCGATCTCTTCCCGCCACATCGTCTGCTCCGCCGGATGCTCCTGCGAAGCCTTCATCAGGGCGCCCTCGTCGTGCACGAACGTCTGCCCCCGACGCACGCGCCGTGCCCCGCTGGTGCGACACCGATTCACAAGGATGCGGAAGAGCCAGGCCCCGAACCGCTCGGGCTCCTCGCAGCGCGCCAGCGACCGATAGGCGCGCGTGAAAGCGTCCTGGAGCGCCTCCTCGGCGTCCTCCCGGTTGCCCAGCATGTGAACCGCGTAGCGAGCGTACCGATCCCGGTACCTGGAGACGAGCGCGCCGTACGCATTCACATCGCCGTGCAGCACTCGAGTCACGAGTGCTGCGTCCGAGCTTTCCATACCGTCTGGACCTTCTCTCAAATCACACCGTCACAGTAGGGTCCGTCCATCATCACAATTACGTCCTTCGGTGCAGCGCGCGTCCAGAGTTCGGGGAATCTACGGGAGCGGGTGCCCGTGCGCCGGATAGAAGCGCTTCTTCGCCCGCGCGTAGTCCACCAGCACCGCCGCCGGCTCGAACCGCCCGGAAAAGCGATCGTTGAGCGCCTGGAGCTCGTCCACGACCCGTCCTGCACCGAGCGCGTCCACGTACCGGAACGGACCACCGCGAAAGGGTGGGAAGCCGATCCCGAAGACCGCCCCGACGTCGCCGTCACGGGCGGAGCGGAGCACCCCCTCCTCGAGACAGCGCGCGGCCTCGTTCACCATCGCCAGCACACACCGCTGCTGCATCTCCACCGGATCCATCTCTATCCGTGAGGCTCCGCCGGGAAGCAGCTGGTACACCGTCGCATCCACCGCGTTCTTCGTGCCGGCGTCGTCGTATTGATAGAAGCCTTTCTTTCCCTTCCGCCCCGTCCGACCCGATTCGACGACGCGTCGCAGCGATTCGCTCGGCGCCATCCGAGCCCCGAAGGCGTCGAACAGCACCTGCCCCACCTTGCCCCCGACGTCGATGCCGACCTCATCCAAGAGCGTGATGGGACCGACGGGAAAGCCGAAGTCGGTGAGCGCCTTGTCGATCGACTCGATGGAGGCGCCCTCATCGAGTAGGCGACCCGCCTCGTTCATGTATGCCGACAGCGTGCGCGTCGTGTAGAACCCGGGCGCATCGTTGACGACGATCACCGTCTTGCCCAGCCGCTTCCCATACGCGACCGCGGTGACGGTCGCGTCCTTGTCCGTCGCGCGCGTCGCGATCACCTCGAGCAGCGGCATCTTGTGCACCGGGGAGAAGAAGTGCATCCCCAGCACTCGCCCCGGCCGCGCGGCCGCTTCGGCGATCTTCGTGATCGGGATCGTGCTCGTGTTCGACGCGTACACGGCGCCGGGCGCGATGACCGGCTCCACTTCCCGCAGCACGCGGTGCTTGAGCGGAAGGTCCTCGAACACCGCCTCGATCACGAGCGAGGCGCGCCCGAAGCCGGAGTAATCGGTCGTCCCGCCCACAAGGCCGAGCTGGTCCTCGTACTGGAGCTTCGTGATCTGCTTCTTCTTGAGCCGGCTGCGCAGCACCTCGCTCACCGCGGCGATGCCCCGGCCGATGCGGGTGACGTCGGTGTCCTTGAGGCGCACCGACGTATTCTGCTGTGCCGCCACGCTCGCGATCCCGGCGCCCATGAAACCGGCGCCGATCACGCCGAGGGTGTCCACGTCATGTGGTACGGGCGCGGGAGCATCCACACCGACGTCCTTCTTCAGCGCGGTCGTCGCGAAGAAGAGGAAGACGAGCTGCTTGGACACCTCCGACACCGCCATCTCGCCGAAGGCGCGCGCCTCCTCGTGGTAGCCGGCCTCGCGACCCTTCTCGTAGCCGGTCTGCACGGCGTGCAGCGCCGCGAGCGGCGCAGGATAGTGGCCGTGTGTCTTCTCCATCACGCCTTCGCGTGCCTTCCGGAACACGAGCGCGCGGCCAAGCGGATTGTCCTCGAGCAGCACGCCCGATGCACCGCGCCCCTTGGGCGAGCGGCGCGCGCCGAGCGCCTTGTCGGCCAGCTTGCGCGCGCGATCGATCGCGACCTCGGCCAAGATGGCCGGATGCACCAGCTCGTCCACGAGACCCATCTGATAGGCCTTGCGTGCGCGCACGTTGCGACTGGTGAGGATCATGTCCAGCGCGCGCTGCAACCCGACCAGCCGCGGTAGTCGCTGCGTACCGCCCGCGCCCGGAATGAGACCCAGCTGCACTTCGGGGAGCGCGAGGACGGTCTTGGGATGATCGGACGCGATGCGGTAGCGGCAGGCGAGCGCGGTCTCGAGGCCGCCGCCGAGGCAGGCGCCATGGATGGCGGCGACGACGGGGATGGCGAGCGACTCGAGCCGCCCGAGCAGCTCCTGACCGCCGCGGCTGAGCGCCTCGGCATCGGCCGCGCTCTGCATGGTCAGGAACTCGTCGATGTCGGCGCCGGCGATCCAGGTGTCCGGCTTGCCGGAGGCGAGCACGACGCCGCGCACCGACGTGTCGGAAACGAGCTGGTCGAACACGGTGGCGAAATCGGCGCGGAGGCCGGCCGTCACCTTGTTCACCGGCTCGCCGGGGAGATCGATCGTGACGACGGCGATGCCGTCGACGTGCTCCAGCTTGAGGGCTGACGTCATACTCGCTCGACCACCATGGCGTGGCCCATCCCGCCGGCGGCGCAGACGGTCATGAGTCCGAACTGTCCACCGCGACGCGCCAGCTCGTTGCAGAGCGTCGTGAGGATGCGGCCGCCGGTCGCGCCGAACGGATGCCCGATCGAGATGGATCCTCCCATCACGTTCAGCTTCGAGCGGTCCACCTCGCCCACCGGCTTGCTGTAGCCGGCGCGCTCGGCCCAGGCCTTCGACTCGAATCCGGTCAGGTTGCAGAGCACCTGCGCAGCGAAGGCTTCGTGCATCTCGATGAGATCGATGTCCTTGAGGTCGAGCCCAGCGCGATCGAGCGCGACGGGCGCGGCGAGCACGGGGCCCATCAGCAGCTGCTCACCGGGATCGAGGGCGGCGTAGCTGTAGCTCCGGATGTACGCCATCGGCGTGTAGCCCAGCGCCTTCGCCTTCTCCTCACTCATGAGGAGCACCGCGCTGGCGCCGTCGGTGAGGGGCGACGAGTTGCCGGCGGTGACCGTGCCGTACTTCCGATCGAACACCGGCTTGAGCGCGCGGAGCTGCTCCATCGTGGAATCGGCGCGGATCCCGTTGTCCGACGTCATGGCAGTGAACGCCGGCGGCACGAACAGGGGCAGAATCTCGGCGGTGAGCCGGCCGTCCTCCGTACCGGCCGCGGCCAGGCGGTGCGAGCGGAGGGCGAAGTGGTCCTGATCGGCGCGCGGGATGGCGTTGATCTTCGCCATCTTCTCCGCCGACTCGCCCATGGACTCGCCGGTGGACGGCTCGGCGATGGCCGGTGTGATCGGCACGAGGTCGCGCGGCCGGACGCGCGCCAGTGCGCGCACGCGTCCGCCGAAGGTCTTGGCGCGAGACGCGGCGACGAGCGCGTCGCTCATGCCGCGCGAGTGCAGGATAGGGACGTTCGAGAGCGACTCCGCTCCGCCGGCGATGATGGCGTCGGCGTGGCCGAGCGCGATCTGGTCGGCGGCGTCGGTAATGGCCTGGTTCGCCGAGGCGCACGCGCGGCTCACGGTGAACGACTGCACCCCCTTGGGCAGCATGGGGAGCAGCGACACCTCGCGGGCGATGTTCGGCGCGAGCACCGAGGGGACGACGGTCCCGTAGATGACGGCGTCC
>DASSIC010000577.1:0-4400 GCA_035692325.1 Gemmatimonadaceae bacterium
ATCGAGGGTGAAGCTGCCGGCGAATATCGAGAGCCGGCGCATCAGCACCTGCTCGCGCGGTGCGAGCAGGCCGAAGCTCCACTCCATGGTCGCGCGCAGCGTGCGGTGGCGCGGCAGCGCCGTACGACTCCCCGTCGTGAGAAGCCGGAAGGCGTCGTCCAATCGTCGCGCGATCTGCTCGGGGGTGAGCACGCGAACCCGTGCCGCCGCGAGCTCGATGGCCCGTGGGATCCCGTCCAGCCGCCGGCAGATCTCGGCCACGGCCGCCGAGTTGGAGGCGGTGTGGGCGAAGGTGGGAAGTGCGGCGCGCGCCCGATCCACGAACAGCTGCACCGCTTCCGCGCTCGCGAGAGGCGGCACCAGCCACGCCGTCTCGCTGGCGACGCCGAGCGCCTCGCGGCTCGTCGCGAGGATGACGAGCCGGGGACACGCGCGAAGCAGCGCGTCCACCAGCTCGGCGCAGGCGTCCACCACATGCTCGCAGTTGTCGAGCACGACGAGCAGATGGTCCGTGCCGATCGCCTCGACGAGGAGCTGCTGCGGCGAGACGCCGATGCGCTCGGGGATGTGCAGCGCAGTGACGATCTCCTGAGCGAGCATCGGCGTTTCGCCCAGCGGCGCGAGATCGACCCAGGTCACGTGACAGAACCGGTCGGCGACACGCAGCGCCGTCTCGCGTGCGAGACGCGTCTTGCCACTGCCACCGGCGCCGGTGAGCGTCAGCAGCCTGGCCTCGCCGACGAGCCGGACGAGATCGTCGATCTCGCGCTCCCGCCCGATGAATCGGGTGAGATGCACCGGCAGCTCGGCGGCGGCGTCGCTCGGCGAGTCGAGAGTCATCGGGGGTGAGGCAACGGCGGGGAGAGAGGGCGCAGCACTCGGGAGGATAGAATACGAGCGCCCCGGCGAACGATCAACCCGCGCCCTCAATCCCAGGTGTCGCCCAGGAAGGCGCCGATCCGCGCGACGGCGTTGGCCGCGGCGGTGCCGCGAGGCACGACGAGGAGCGGAACCGACAGGTCGTGCGCGGTCGTCGTGAGCGCTGCGTCCAGCCTTGCACGTCCGCCTGCTTCACAGGGCAGAAGCACCGCGCGGGCGATGCGCTCCGGGTCCAGCAGGGCCAGCTCGAGGGCGGGCACGCACAGCGCGTCGGTCGCCACGACGGCGACTCGCGACGTCCCCAGTCCGTCCAGAAAGCCGATGAGCCCGCGCACGAGCTGCGCATCCGGAGGGACGACCGGGGCGAGCACGCGAAAGTCGCGGTCGAGCGCCTCCGTGAGCTCGGGCCAGAGCGAGCTCACCGCCGTGGCGGGGCAGAGCAGGAGGACGGAGCGTCCCGTGCCCGACCGCCGGTAGCGCACGATCAGATCGTGCGCGCGCACCTCGGCCCAGCTCTCGGCGGCGCGAAGCGATTCGCTCGTGTGCGACATGGCGGCAAGTCTCGCCGGCCCCGCTTACAGGCCACTTACAGCGGGGCGGGGCGATCCGGAAAGCATGGGTGGCGCCTGACCGTATGCAGCCGGTAATCGGTGGCGTCGATCATTCGCCCGTCGCTCGACAACCACCCATCGCTCGACCGCTCTTCTCACCAGAGGACAGACCCATGAACCGCATCCGACTCTCCCTCGCCGCGGCCACCGTCGCCGCTGCGGCGCTCGCCTTCGCCGCCTGCAACGAGCCGACGCGTCCGCGCGCCGACCTCCCGATCATGCGTTCCGGCATGAGCGCGAGCACCCTTGGCAACGACGTGGCCGCGCAGGCCACGACGTCGCAGCGACAGTACGGCACGCCAGTGCAGGTGGGCAACGGCATCGTGCGCACGTACGTCGTGCTGGCCAAGGATCTGTGGGGCACGCCGCTGGAAGTGGGCGTGGCGATGAGCGAGCGTGCCATGGAAGGACTCCCCGCGCCGATGCCGATGAGCGCCGAGGAGATGAAGAAGAGCGGTCACGTCGGGATGAACATGTACCTGCTCGATCTGCCGTCGAAGAACCCGACGCCGTACAAGTTCGTGCAGTTCGACTGGAACCCGGCAGGGCACGAGCCGGCCGGCGTGTATGACCTGCCGCACTTCGACTTCCACTTCTACACGGTGCCGGTCTCGGTGCGGAACTCGATCGTTCCCTCGGATCCGGAGTACGCGCAGAAGGCGGCCAACTATCCGGCGCCCGAGTTTCGCGCGCCCTTCTACATCGATGCCGCCACGGCGGCCGGCGCCCCCGCCGCGGCCGTCACGGTGCCGCAGATGGGTCTGCACTGGCTCGACGTCCGGTCACCCGAGCTGCAGGGGATGGCCGGGAACCCGGCGGGGTTCAAGCCATTCACCAAGACCTTCATCTATGGATCGTGGGACGGCCGCTTCATCTTCGACGAGCCGATGATCACGCGCGCCTACATCATGAGCAAGCACGACGCGACCGATCCCGCCGTGCGTGACGAGGTCATCCCCGTGTCGGTCGCGCCGAAGTATTCGCCGGCGGGGTTCTATCCCAACGCCTACCGCATCACGTGGGACGCGCAGGCGAAGGAGTATCGGATCGCCCTCACGCAGCTCCAGTGGCGCGACTCGGGCGCGCCGTAAGGTCGCGGCCCGTCCGGCAGGTGCGGCCCGCGATGCGATGCATCGCGGGCCGCACTCGTCTCGGGAACGCTGGCGAGCGCGTGGGCATTCATCCGGCGCGATGTGTGCAGCGAACGCGGGAACTCTCTCCAGGAGTCTGCCATGACCCCCGATATCGCCGATCGACCGGACACGGCCAGCGCCACCCACCGCGCGCAGGTTCTCGGAGTCGGTGAGCGCGCGCCGAACTTCTCGCTGCACAGCACGCCGGATCAGCGCGTTTCCCTCGACGACTTCCGTGGTCAGCCGGTGGTGCTCGCCTTCTATCCCGCCGACTGGAGTCCCGTGTGCGGCGACCAGATGGCGCTGTACAACCAGGTGCTGCCGGAGTTTCGCCGGCTCGGCGCCGAGCTGCTCGGTATCTCCGTGGACGGCGTGTGGTGCCACACCGCGTTCGCCGGCGCGCGCAACCTGCACTTTCCCCTGCTCGCCGACTTCGAGCCCAAGGGTGCCGTCGCGCGCGCCTATGGCGCCTATCGCGATGCGGAAGGGGTGACCGAGCGAGCGCTGTTCGTCATCGACGGGGACGGCGTCATCCGCTGGAGCCATCTCTCCCCGATCGGGGTGAATCCCGGTGCCGACGGGATCCTCGAGGCGCTCGAGGCGATGCACCAGGACGCGGGCCACACGGCCGCCGGTGCGGGAGCGCGGTCATGAGCCCCGCCGCGCTCAAGGTGCCGGTCAACGCGAACGACCACACGCAGGGTCCGTCCGACGCGCCGGTCACGCTCGTCGAGTACGGCGACTACGAGTGTCCGCACTGCGCGCGCGCGCATCCGGTGCTCAAGCTCGTGCTGCGCCGGCTGGGCGATCGGCTGCGTTTCGTCTTCCGCAACTTTCCGCTGACCGAGCTCCATCCCCACGCCGAGCTGGCGGCCGAAGCGGCCGAGGCGGCGGGCACGCGCGGGAAGTTCTGGGAGATGCACGACATGATCTACGATCATCAGCGCGAAGGGCTCGAGGTGGAGGACCTGGCACAGTACGCCGGCGCGATCGGCCTCGATGCGATCGCGGTGATGCAGGACGTGGCGGCGCACACGTATCTTCCACGCATCCGCGAGGATTTCATGGGCGGCGTGCGGAGCGGGGTGAATGGCACGCCCACCTTTTTCATCAATGGCATGCGATTCGACGGCGACTGGACCGATGTGGATGGCTTCGTCGAGGCGATCAGCGGCGCAGCCGTGAGCGTGTGACGGCGTCGTCTCCCGATCGGACGACGCCTCGCGAGCGGGTTCAGGGCGCGCGTCGGGAGCTCGACCGCCTCGGGGAGCTGGAGCGACAGTACCTCGACACGCATCCATACCGGCTGCAGCACGCCTACGATCCGCGTGCCGGCAGCTACACCGTGCGCGCCGAGGTGGTGCGGGCAATTCCGCCAGAGGTGCGCGACACGATCGTGAACGTGCTCCGCGACGTCCGCGCCTCGCTCGATGCGCTCGTCACAGCGTTGGCGTCATCCGCCACTTCGGCCAAGCCGCCTCGATTCCCGATTCACGAGTCGCTGCCGGCGTTCGCGCAGCGCAGTCGGCGTCCGTTGGCGGGGTTATCGGACGAGGCGCAGGCGACGATCGAGGAGCTGCAGCCGTACCATACCTTCGGCGGCTTCCATCTCGACCGGCTCTGGCTCCTGCGCGAGCTCACCGATCACGAGCCTCGACTCGCCGCCGGCGGCCTGCGCGCCGAGTCGACGTTGGGCGTGAACACGGCGAGGCACGTCGAGATCACGGGGGAGCTGCGCGCGCGCGCCGGTGCGTTCGAGCACGATGCGGTGATCGTG
>DASSIC010000578.1:0-4727 GCA_035692325.1 Gemmatimonadaceae bacterium
CAGCATGACGCGGTAGGTCACTCCACCGCCCCCGGCGGGATCGTCGGCGCCGCCGGCGCGCTCGTCGAGGCGAGCGGCGCCACGCGCACGCACCGCGTCGATCACCTCGCGATGCGCCGCGTCGAGCGACGCGACGGCCTCACGCCATCCCTGCGCGGTCGGTGTCGGCACCGCGGGCCAGTCGCCCTCCACCGGCAGCCGCTTGTCTCCCTCGCGCACTCGGCGCGCCACCTCACGCGTCCAGGCGTGCATGTGCAGGACGAGCGCCCAGATGCCGTGGCCCTGCGGGCTCGGGCGGCGTGCGGCCTCTTCCAGCGTCACGTCCGCAAGCACGTCGGCGCGGGAGGGGCCGTGCCACGGGGTGCCCGCGTGCGCGTGCTCCAGCTCGCGAACGATGCGTTCCAGCTCCGTCATGCGAAGTCAGGCGAGGGTCTCTTCGGGCGAACGGTCCAATATGCGTCGGGCGGGGGTGGGTCCAAAACTCCCTCTTGACAACTGAGGCTGTCTGTTGAAATATCAACATGGTTGATTTTTCAGCAGGACCTTCCCGCCGCCCGTTCCTTCAGGCGCATTCATGGCCCCCACGCTCATGACGAAGAAGCCCGAGACCGCCGACGTCCTCTCCCGCCGCGAGCGGCAGGTGATGGACATCCTTCACCGGCGCGGTGAAGCCACCGTGGCCGAGATCATGGCCGAGCTTCCCGATCCCCCGACGTATTCGGCGGTGCGGTCGGTGCTGCGCATCCTCGGCGAGAAGTCGCTGATCCGCTACAAGGAGGATGGTCCGCGGTACGTCTACTATCCGGCGCAGGATACGGAGGCGGCGCGGGACGATGTCCTGGCGCACGTGGTCCGCACCTACTTCGCCGGGTCGCCCGAACAGGCCGTGACGGCGCTGCTGCGCATGTCCGACGTGGACGTGAGCGACAGCGAGGTCGAGCGGCTGCGTGAGACCATCCGGCGCGCGCGCCAGAGCGGGAGGTAGACGCCATGCTCTCCCGGATTCTCTCTGACATTGCGGTGATGGCGGCGGCCCACCTCTCGCTCGTCGTGCTGCTCGCGAAGGCGACGATCATCCTCGTCGCGGCGCTTGCCGTCACGTTCGCGATGCAGCGCACTTCGGCCGGCGCGCGTCACCTCGTGTGGCTCGTCACGCTCGCGACGCTGCTCGTCATGCCGGCGCTGACGGCGTGGGGTCCCCTGCCCCTTCGCATCCTGCCAGCGGTGGAGGCGCCGCGCGCAGACGCACGTCTCGCCGCGAATCCACCAGTGGTTCGCGTGGCGCCGGTGAGCGAGCCGTCGGCGAACGTGCCCGCCGCGGACGCGTCGACGCCGAGCACGCGGTCAGTCGTCGACGACTTGAGCGGCGTGACCATCGCCCTCGCGCTCTGGGCCGTCGTGGTGCTGGCGATCGGATGCTCGCTGATCTGGTCCGCGCTCGTCGTTCGCCGGCTGGTGCGGCGCGCGCGCCCACTCGATGCGCCGGAGTGGCTGACGCCCCTGTGGGAAGTATCGGACCGTCTCGGTCTCGACGAAGCGCCGCGCCTGCTGCGAAGCGAGGATGCGAAGATGCCCTTCGCCTGCGGCGTGTTGACGCCGACGATCGTGCTGCCGGCGGAGTGCGACGGCTGGTCGCTCGAGCGGCGCCGCGCCGTGCTGCTGCACGAGCTGGCGCATGTTCGCCGGCATGATCTGCTGGGCCACACGCTCGGCCGGGTGGCGTGCGCCGTGTACTGGTTTCATCCGCTCGTCTGGACGGCGGCCAAACAGCTGCGGTCCGAGAGCGAGCGTGCGTGCGACGACCTGGCGCTCGCCTGCGGGACGCGCGCGACCGACTACGCCGAACATCTGCTCGACATCGTGACCTCGGTCCGGCGCGATGCCACCCCGTCCGTGGCGCTCGCGATGGCGCGCCGCAAGGAGTTCGAAGGCCGCATGCTCGCCATCCTGGATCCGCAGCTCAAGCGCGCCGCGCCGAGCCGGGGGCAGACGACGTCGCTGCTGGCGACGCTCGCCCTGCTCGCCATCGTCGTCGGTGCGGCGGCGCCGGTACCGCGCGCCGCGAGTGCCGCCACCGTCGCGCAGAGGTCTGCGGCTCGTGATTCCATCGCACTCGTGCCGCAGGTGATGGGCAATGAGGCGCCGACGTTCGAGCAGGACTCGCGCATCCACGGCATCGAGCAGCGGACGGTGACCCGGCAATCGACGTCGGTGTCAACGTCGATGCGCACGGTGACGAGCGACATCGCGAGCGCGGGAGCCACCGCCGGCGCGAATGCCGCGGCGCGAGCGCTGGCGGGCAGTGCCCCGATCATCGAAGGCGCGGTCGCCACGGCCGCGGAGAGCGCGGTGCGGGCGCTGTTCGGCACCGCGCAGGGCGCACGCAACCAGAAGTCGGACGACCGGCCGATCCTGCTCGCGAAGGTGCTGCGCACCGACACGAGCGCCACGCTGCGTCGCGTGGCGGCGTGGGGACTGTCGGAGTACGCGAGCACACCCATCGCGGCCGAAGCGCTGGCGAACGCGGTGCGGCGCGACGCGAGCGCCGGGGTGCGCGAGATGGCGGCGTGGTCGCTGGCCGAGGCGGACGAAGGAGAAGCGGGGGTGATCGATGCGCTCTCGGCGGCGCTGCGAGGCGACGCCGATACGAAGGTACGCGCCACCGCCGCCTGGGCGCTCGGCAATGTGGGCGACCATGCCGCGACGGATGCGCTCGTCGCGGCGCTCGGCGACGCGAGCCCCGAGGTGCGCATGCGCGCACTCTGGGCGATCGGCAACGTGGAGCCCAAGCAGGCGCCGCGTCAGGTCCTGGCCCTGCTGTCGGACAAGGACACGCGCGTGCGCGAGCTCGCGGCGTGGACGCTGTATTCGATCGAGGACCCTGCTGCGGCGCCAGCGCTCGAGGCGGCGCTGCGCACCGAGACCAACAAGGATCTCCAGCTCGCGTACATCCACGCGCTGGCGGCGCTGGGCGAGAAGTCCGTGGATGCGATTCGCGGGCTCCTCGAATCGCCCGACCAGCGCATCAAGACGATGGCGGTGAAGGCGCTGGCGGGAGGACACGCCGCCGGCCCGTGGCCGTGGCCCTGGCCCGAACCGCGTCCCTATCCCTGAGCCTCCCCCCACGGGCGCACGCGAGCGTCGCGTGCGCCCGTGGTTTTGACCATTGGTGCTGATTTTTCACCCTCGACGCTCACTCATGGTGGGCCAGATGAACGGAGTCGTGATGCTACGTGCAATCGGAATCGTCACCGCCGCAGTGCTCGTGTCGATGGCGGATGGTGGGCCGGCAGCGTTCGGCGTGGAGTCGTCGCCGGAACGCGCCGCGTCGATCGACGTGACGGCGCTGTTGGCCGCCGCGCGCGGCGCGCCGCCCATGATCTGCTCGCTCGCCGCGCAGGCGATTCGCAACTACAGCTGGGGGAACGGGACCGACGCTCCTGCCACGCCACTCGGAGCGGCGGTGGTGGTGCGCGATCGCGATCCCGGAAACGTCCCCTTTGCGCCGGCTGACCGCGATCGGCTGCTGGGGGGAATCGCATCCGATGACGCGTGCGTGCGCGAGCTCGCGGTGCGGCTGCTCGGGAGCCACAAGGATTCGAGCGTGACGCGCGCACTCATCGATCGGCTCGGCGCGGCCGAGCCGTCGCTGCGCGAAGTGGCGGCGTTCGGGCTCGGGCTGCTCCAACCGGCGAGCGCGGTGGATCCGCTCATCCGCACGCTGCGCGACGCAACGGCGGGGGTGCGCGCCAACGCGGCGTGGGCGCTCGGTCGCATCGAGAGCGGCAAGGCGCTCGCGCCGCTCGTCGCGCTCTTCCGAGACGACAGCGAGATCGTACGGGGCGCCGCCGTGGTGGCGGTGGGACGCATGGATTCCACCAGCGCCATCGCCGCGTTGATGCGTGTGGTCCAGCAGGATCCAGCGGCATCGGTGCGCCGAGTGGCGGCGTGGGCGCTCGGCAGCCTCGAGTCGCGCGAGTCGGCGGAGGTACTCGCCGGGGTGCTCGCCCGCGATGCCGATGCCGGAGTGCGCGAGATGAGTGCATGGGCGCTCGGCAACATGGAAGGTCGAGTCGGCACGGCGGCGTTGGCCACGGCACTGCGACGGGACGCCGACGATCGCGTGCGCGAGACGGCGGCGTGGGCGCTCGCCGAGGCGGGCGATCGCGCGCAGGTGGAGGCGCTTGACGCCACGGCGGCGGAAGATCGCAGCGCACGCGTGCGCGGCACGGCCGCGTGGGCGATCGGGCAGCTGCGCGGCGACGGCGGCGGCACCGCACCGGCGGGACTGTTGCGCGTGTTGAAGGACGAGAGCGACGACGCGCGGCTCAAGGCGGCATGGTCGCTCGGTCAGATCGGCGATGCCAACGCCGTCGGCGCGATCCGCGACGCGTTGCGCACTGAATCGAGCAACCAGGTGCGGCGGGCCCTCGTGCGTGCGCTCATCAAGTCCGGAGGGCGGTCGGAGCAGACGCTCACCGATCTGCTGAGCTCGAGCGATCCACAGGTCCGTGAGGCCGCCGTGCGCGGGCTCGCCGGGAACAATGCCTTCAACCCGTGGCCCTGGCCGTGGCCGCGTCCTCGCCCGTTCCCATGAGACGAGTCGTGACCGGCGCCCTGCTCGCGCTCGCGGTGGCGACACCGCGGGCGTCGACGGCGCAGGGCGACGACGACACATTGATCGCGGCGGACGATCCCTCGCCGCAGCGGTGGTGGCGGCTCGGCGA
>DASSIC010000579.1:0-2193 GCA_035692325.1 Gemmatimonadaceae bacterium
GGAAGCTCGAACAGGCGCTCGGCTACGACGTCGCCACCTTCGTGCGCACGCCGGCCGAGCTTTCCATGCTGGTGCGCGACGAGCCGTTTCAGGACCGCGAGGAGGGCGCCACCCTCTGGACCGGCTTCCTCAAGTCGGCCGTGCCGCCCAGGGTGCGCGACTCGCTGCGCGCGCTGTCCTCCGACGCCGAAGAGGTCGACGTGCGCGGGCGAGAGGTGTTCTGGCTGCGGCGCAGCCTCGACATGACCGCGCTCCGCACGGGAGCGAAGATCGACAAGGCACTCGGCACCCCCGTGACCTTCCGCAACGTCACCACGGTGCGCAAGCTGGCGATCAGGACGGGAGCCACCCTATGAACCGTCCGCTCTCACGTCGACAGCTGATCGCGGCGGGTGGTGCGGCCGCCGCGGTAGCGCTCGGGCTGCCGGTCTACAGCGTGTTCGTCGAGCCGCACTGGCTGGAAGTCGTACGGCGCCCGATGCCTCTCGAGCACCTGCCGCCCGAGCTTGTCGGGAAGTCGCTGCTCCAGCTGAGCGATCTGCACGTCGGACCTCGCGTGAGCTCCGACTATCTGATGCGCGCGCTCCGGGATGCGCAGGCGCTCGCGCCGGACTTCGTCGCCGTCACCGGCGACTTCGTGTCCTACGGCTCGGCACACGAGCATCGCGAGCTTTCGCGCGTGCTCTCGGTCATGCCGCGCGGACGCCTCGGCACGGTCGGCTCGCTCGGCAATCACGACTATGGTACGGGGTGGCGCAATCTCGACGTCGCCGACCAGGTGGCGGCGGTGGCCCGCGACGCCGGTGCCATCGTGCTTCGCAACGAGGTGCGGGTCATCGGTGGCCTCCAGTTCGCCGGACTGGGCGACTACTGGAGCCCCGAGTTCGCTCCGCTCACCGGGCGGCCACGCGGGCTGTTCACCCCCCTGCACGCCACACGTGATCCATTCACGAAGCGTGAGGACGCGCCGGCCGCGATCCGCTCCATCGCGTCCACGCTGCCGACGGTCGTGCTGAGCCACAATCCCGACGCGCAGGATGAGCACATCTGGGCCGACGTTCGCGGGTGGGTGCTGGCCGGCCACACGCACGGCGGTCAGGTGAAGCCGCCCTTCCTGCCGCCGCCGGTGCTCCCGGTGAAGAATCGCCGCTACACCGCAGGCGTGTTCGACGTCGGACCGGGGCGCACGCTCTACATCAGTCGTGGCATCGGCCACCTGAACCAGGTGCGCTTCAACGTGCGCCCGGAGATCACGTTGTTCACGCTTCAGCGCGCGTAGTCACCCTTCAGCATGGAGTCATCGTGGACGTGTCCGGTCGACTGCTGCTCCTCGCCGTGCTCGCTGCGCCGCTCGCTCCGCTCTCCGCCCAGCAGATCGACTCCACGACCTTCGCCGCCATGCGATGGCGCATGATCGGGCCGCATCGCGGCGGACGCACCGTCGGGGCGGTCGGCGTGCCCGGTCAGCCCAACGTCTTCTACATCGGCGTGAACAACGGTGGCGTCTGGAAGAGCACCGACTACGGACGCGTATGGCGCCCGATCTTCGACGACCAGCCCACCGGCTCCATCGGCGCCATCGCCGTGGCGCCGTCGGATCCGAACGTCCTCTACGTCGGCAGCGGTGAGGGGCTCCAACGCCCCGACCTCTCCACCGGCGACGGGATCTACAAGTCCACCGACGCCGGCGCGCACTGGACCCACCTCGGCCTCCGCGACGGGCAGCAGATCCCCGCCGTCATCGTGGATCCGCGCGATCCGAATCGCGTCTTCGCCGCGGTGCTCGGACATCCGTATGGTCCCAACGCCGAGCGCGGCATCTTCCGCTCTCTCGATGGGGGCGCGAGCTGGACGAAGGTGCTGTACAAGGACGAGAACACCGGCGCCTTCGACGTGGCCTTCGATCCGGCGGACGCGAGCATCGTGTACGCCGTGCTCTGGCCGGGACGGCAGGCGCCGTGGGAGGTCGGCGGCTCCTTCCAGCTTCCGGGCAGTGGCCTGTACAAGTCGGTCGACGGCGGCACCACCTGGCGCGAGCTCACGCGCGGTCTCCCCTCGCAAGCCGAGGGGCTCGGTCGCATCGGGCTCGCGACGTCGGCGAGCCGCGCGTCTCGTCTCTATGCGGTCGTCGATGCGCCGAGGCTGGGCGGTCTGTATCGCTCCGATGATGCAGGGGAGAGCTGGTCGCGCATC
>DASSIC010000580.1:0-13517 GCA_035692325.1 Gemmatimonadaceae bacterium
GTCCGTGTTGAACATCACCGCCGGCTGGCCCTGCTGAAACAGCGCGCGCTGGTAGGCCGCCGCGGCGGGATTGTCGTTCAGGGCGAGCTGCAGCTCGGTCCCGTCCGGCTCCTCCGACGACGCAACCGTCAGCCAGCGAAAGGGCCCGTTGGTGAAGTCGGCCTTCTTCACGAAGCCCAGCACGTCCGTGTAGAAGCGCAGGGCCTTCTCGTGATCGTCGACGTAGATGCTGGTCAGCTTGATCTTCATGCCGTGCTCCTCCGTAGGAGTATCGAGGGTCAGGGTGCAGTCAACTCGAGGGTACGCAGGCGTTCCGGGTCGCCAATGACGTCGACGGCGACGATGCGATCCTCGACGATCTCGAATCGCAACGCGCGGATCAGCCGGCCGCGCGGCGCGAACACCAGGCCCGGCGCGCCGTCCACGACGATCGGGTGCACGAACTGCAGTCCACGCGCGAAGGCGACGGCCTGCTTCGCCCACGCCTCGGCGCCGCGCACCTCGCTCGCCGTGCCGGCGACGCTGGCGTCGGCGCGCATCACGAAGTCCGGGTCGAGCACGCGGAGCAGGGCATCGAGATCACCGGCCCGCAGTGCGCCGAGAAAGGCGTCGATCAGCGCGCGGTGGCGGGATGCATCGGTAGCGACGCGTGACGGACCGCGCACGCGACGACGGGCGCGGCTGGCGATCTGTCGCGTCGCGGCCGGCGTCCGCCCGACCACTCGCGCGATCTCGTCGAAGGGGAGACCGAACATGTCGTGCAGCACGAAGGTGGTGCGTTCCACCGGCGCGAGGGTATTCAGCACGACGAGCAGCGCGACGCCGATGGAATCGGCCAGCATGGTCTCGTGCTCGGGATCCGCCCGCGGCTCGCGCACGGTGGCCGCGACGTCGAGCGCCTCTTCTCGCCGCGCCGTGCGAGACCGCAGCATGTCGAGGCAGACGCGCGAGACGATGGTCGTGAGCCAACCGCCCACATTCTCGACGTCACTCGTGTCGTTCCGGCTGACGCGAAGCCACGCTTCCTGCACGGCATCGTCGGCCTCGGTCGTGGAGCCGAGCAGTCGATACGCGACGCCGCGGAGATGATCGCGATGAGTGTCGAACTGTTCGGCCAGCCATTCCTGCTCGTGCACGGTCTCGTCTCGTGGTGAGGTTCAGTGCATTGACGGACGTCAACCGCGGGATGTGACAGCCTGTCACAACTTCCGCGCTCGTTTCGTCACTTGACCGGGGGGGCTCGGCCAACCAATGTGGCGAACGCCCTGGGAGACCGCGACGAGATCGCGATCATGAACCACTACGAGGAGCGCACGTCAGCATGAAGAAGACATCGGGTTCCGCCCGCGCGTCCGGCAAGACGAAGCCGAAGCCGAAGCCCACGACGGCGATGCGCGACGCGGGGGGATGGCGCGAGGAGACGCTGGCCCGCATGCGAGCGCTGATCCTCGAAGCCGACCCCGAGATGATCGAGGAGCGGAAGTGGAAGAAGCCGTCGAACGGAATGGTGGGAGTTCCCGTGTGGTCGCACGACGGGATCGTGTGCACCGGGGAGACCTATGCCAAGGCCGTGAAGCTCACCTTCGCGAAGGGGGCGAGCATCCCGGATCCGTCGCATCTCTTCAACGCAAGCCTGGAGGGCGGCACGCGACGGGCGATCGACATCCACGAAGGGGAGTCAGTCGACGCGCGCGCCTTCAAGGCACTCGTGAAGGCCGCGGTGGCGCAGAACGGCGACTCGGCGAAGAAGCGCTAGACCGCTCAGGCGACCGACGCCCGCAGTACCAGCTGCTCTTCGGTGAGCATCGCGCATTCCAGTGCGATGGTCGATACGCCGAAGCTGCGCGCGCCCATCCCCTCGCCCGTGTTCGGATTGAAGTACTCACGGAATCCCGACTGCCGGACCAGCGCGAGCGTTCTATCGGAAAGGTGGTCGGCTTCCGCCGCGTAGCCGAGTCGCATCAGCCCGCGCATGATGAACCAGGTGGAGAACAGCCAGGTGGGGCCGCGCCAGTAGCGCTCGATCCAGAGATACCGATCGCTGCCGGGCACGAAGGTCGGCTCGCACGCCGCGGCGCTCGGCACGGGATAGTTGAGCCAGAAGCACTTCGGGTTGAGCAGGTGCTCGTTGACGATCCGGTGCCCGATGTCGGCGGGCAGCCGGTCGAGCGCGAGCGTCGCGAGACCTGCCCAGGTGTTCACCAGGAGCCGCTCACCGTTCGGACCTTCGGGGAAGAAGGTGCCCGCCTTGCGATCGAACAGGCGATCGACGAGCGAGCGCGTGAGGAGCTCCGCGCGCGCGGCCGCGCCGGGATGACCCAGGCGAGCGAGTCCTTCCCAGCCAAGAATCCACGCCGTGTTCACGAGCACATCGGTCGCGTGGAAGCCGCCGTCGGCGACGACGCGCCGATAGTCGAAGCCGCGCCGCTGGTTGAAGGCGCGCAACGCGAGAAAGCCGATCTTGGGATGGCTGCGCCAGCCGAGGGGCTCGTCGTACGCCGGCGTGGCATCGAGACCCGATTCGTCGGGCTGCAGGATGCCGATCAATCCGTCCGCGTCGGCGCGCTCCCGCTCGAGGAACTCGTGGAGCCGCGCGACGACCGCACGACCCTCTTCAGCGAACCGTGCGTCGCCGGCGCGTTCGGCGACTTCCGCCCATACCCACCCGAGCAGCGGCGGCTGGATCGTGGACGTCTGAAAGGCGCGCCGGTGCAGGAGGTTGTACGTGAAGGCGCGCGAGGGGCGCGCCGGGCCATTCCAGAAGGTGGTGTGGCCGATCAGGCCGGACTCCTGCTGGGCCGCGCCGAGGGAGCGGAGCTCGAGCATCGCACGCGCTGGATCGATGCGGCTCCACGCCAGGGCATGAAAGCAGGAATCCCAGAAGAACTGATCCGGATACTTCTCAGCATCCGGGCAGGTGTAGCCGAAGGAGCGGCCGTCGGATGAACGGCCCTCCCGCCAATTGCCTTCCAGCACATGCCTGGCGCCCATCAGTACGTCGGCGTACGAGCTCACGGATTCGAAGGTCGGGCGTTCGCTTGAGAGACACTCTGCCGAGTCTGTCAAGGCACAACGCGCGCCGCTGGATCGCCGATCACATGAGACGCCGTACCGCCACCATGTTCTGCACGTACCAGGCGCCCCGATCGCCATCCAGGTCGAGGTAGCCCACCTCGCCGCGGGCGGACGACGCATGGATGATCCGGCCGTCGCCCACGTAGATCGCGACGTGCGAAATGGCCTCGTTCGGCTCGGCGAACAGCAGGAGGTCGCCGGGCTCGAAGGCACCGAAATCCAGCGAAACTCCGTGTCCGACCCGCGCCTGTTCACGCGAGGTTCGCGGCAGCGAAATGCCCTGCCTCGCGAATACGTACTTCGTGAAGCCGGAGCAGTCGAAGCCACTCTCGGGAGTGTTGCCGCCCCACACGTACGGGACGCCGACGTAGCGGTCCGCGGTCTGGAGCACGCGGGCGGCGGAGGCGGTGGGGGCGGGTGATCGAGGGATGCGGACGCCGGAGGAACCGGACGATCCGGACGGCCCGCCGGAGCGGGAGGAGCGGCCCGCGGCGTCCACTGCCTCGCCGATCATCACCGCGGCCGAGATCACCTGAGACGGCGAGACCGAGATCATCCCCTGCGCGCAGCCGGAGAGGAGGAGGAAGGAGGACGCGGCGGCAGCTCGGGAGAGGAGGAGCATGCGCGGAGTCATACCCATCGCCGAGGCAGCTTTGGCGCCACAAACGTTCCTGATGCCAAGCGATTGCCGAACAACGAGTTAAGTGAATCTCGCCGAGCCGACCGACAATCGCGTCGTCCGCTCCTGCGGACAGGGAAATGACTCCAGTTGGATACGCTCGTCATCTTCGCGCCTATGTCGAATCGAAAGCTGCTCGCGCTGGTCTTCCCCGAGGGGCTTCTGCTCCTGTTCGCGGTGGGGGTGGTGCACTCGGCCGCGACCATCCCCGCGGCCGCGCCGGTGCTTCGCCTCTATCCACTCGTCGTTCTCGCCGCCGGTGCCGTCCTCGCCTGGCGCTTCCAGCGGGGACGCCTGCTGTTGGCGCTCACCGGCCTGGCGCTCGCGGACCGGGCGATGGTCTGGCTCGCCCCGCCCGACTCCGATGCTCCCTTCGCGGGACCGGCGACCGTGCGTGCGGTCGCCATGCTGCTCCCGGCGTCGCTCGCGGCGCTGGCGTTCCTCGACGAGCGCGGCGTGTTCACGCCGGTGGGGATGCGGCGACTGGCGGTATTGGCCGCCGAGGGGGCCGCGGTGCTCGCCGTCGCGCTGCTCTCGGCGGTGTATCCGGAGCGAATGGCGCACGCACTCGATGTGTCGTTCCTTCCGGCACCCGCTGTCGCGTGGCTGCCGCTCGGCACGGCGGCGACGCTCGTCGCGCTGATCGCCATCGCCACGCTCGTGGGGCGCACGCTCTGGCGCCCGGATGCGGAGACGCGCGGCTTCCTGTGGGCCGCGATCGGGAGCGTGATCGCCGCGAGCGCGGGCCCCGCCGGTGGGCGGGCGACGTCGTATCTGGCGACCGCGGGGCTGGTGCTCGTGGTGGCGGCGGTGGAGAGCGCGTACGCGATGGCGTTCCGCGACGAGCTCACCGGCCTTCCCGCGCGTCGCGCGCTGAACGATGCGCTGGTGCGGGTGAGCGGCACGTACACCGTGGCGATGGTGGACGTGGACCACTTCAAGAAGTTCAACGACACGCACGGCCACGACGTGGGCGATCAGGTGCTGCGCATGGTGGCGGGACGACTCGCGTGCGTGGACGGGGGCGGCCGAGCGTTTCGCTATGGCGGTGAGGAGTTCGCCGTGCTCTTCCCGGGGAAGAGCACGGCGGAAAGCGCACCGCACCTGGAAACGCTCCGCAAGGCCGTCGCCGGCGCAAACTTCACGAAGCGCGGTCAGGACCGGCCGAAGCGAAAGCCCACGTCGTCACGCGCGCGAGGTGCGAATGGACGGCCGCTCGCGGTGACGGTGAGCATCGGCGTCGCGCATGCGCGCGGCTCGGCGCTCCCGCACGACGTCGTGAAAGCGGCCGACAAGGCGCTCTATCGCGCCAAGGAAAGCGGGCGGAATCGCGTCGCGTACTGACGGCCGAGCGTCGCGAGCGGGCCAGCGATGATGGCTCGCATACACGGCTCCGGCGTCCGGGTTTGCGCTACAGCGGATGTCTGCCGTCCCGGCTCGTTTGATCTGGAGCTGTTTCACCAGCGGTGATCGCAGGCGATGCCCAATCACGTCGTGCTGGCCCTCGATGGCTCGGAGAAGGACGAGCGCGCACTGGCCGCGGCCGCGGCGATCGTCGAGCTGACGGGCGCCGAACTGCAGGTCGTGCGCGTCGGGGACTCGCGGGTGGAGACGTCGCTGTCCGCGATCGTGTCGCGCCTGGCGACGGAGGTGAAGGGCCCGGTCTCGTGGAAGGTGCTCGCCGGGGACGATGCCGCCGAGGCGCTGGTGCGATACGCCGCAGAGTCGAGACCGCTGATGGTCGTGATGGCGACGCGCGCGGCGGGCGCGGCGGGACGAACGATGCGCGGCAGCGTGGCCGACCAGGTGATGCGCGAGTGTGCGAGTCCGGTGATGCTCGTGCCGCCGGGCGCCGCATACGTGGCGGGCAAGCACCTCGAGTTTTCACGCGTGCTCGTGCCGCTCGACGGCTCGCCACTCTCCGCACGAGCGCTCGACTACGTGCTGCGCCTGCCGAGCGCCGCGGCGCTGGAATACGCGCTGCTCGAGGTCGTGCCGCGCGATGCCGATCGGCCGGCGGCGCTGCAACGCCTCGATGACGTCGTTCGGCGAGTGCGCGCCACCGGCGCCACGGACGTCGACGCCGATGTGGGCGTGGCACGCGAGCCGGCGCCGGTGATCGCTGCCGCGGTGCGTGAATCGCTCGCCGACATCATCGTGATGAGCTCGCGTGGCGCGAGCGGCGTGCGGCGGCTCGTGCTCGGCAGCGTGGCGGAGGGGGTGATCCGGCGCTGTGAAGTTCCGGTACTGCTCCTCACCCCCGCCAGCCTCGCCTGACCGCGCGCGGCACGCGATGACTACGCGTGCTCGACTTCCTTCTCGGCGTCCGCCTTCGTGTGCTGGATCGTGCCGTCGGCATGCTGCGGCGGCGAGTAGATCGTATACAGCTTCATCGGCTTGTGACCGGTGTTCCGGACGTTGTGGCGCGTGCCCGCGGGCACGACGAAGCCGAAGTCGTCCTCGATGCGAGTCGTGCGACCGTCCATCACGACCTCCCCTTCGCCCTTCTCGAGGCGGAAGAACTGGTCGGTGCCGGCGTGGGTCTCCTCGCCGATCTCCTCACCGGGCTGAAGCGTCATGAGCACGAGCTGCATCCTGGTGCCGGTGAAGACGACATGCCGGAAGTCTTCATTCCGTTCGGTCCGTTTTTCGAGGTCGTCGATGAACGCCTTCATGCTGACTCTCCGTTGGTGACGCCGGATCATCGCGGCGCGGGGTCGACGCTGGTATCGCGGATTGCCTGACATTCCTCTGCCTGCGGAGTTGACATAGGGGGTGGGGGTATATATTCTCATACCCACAGGGGGTATCCTTCACCGTACAAGAGGAGTCGAATCGATGACGCCCATGGCTCACGTCTCCAACACGTCCGCTACCCTTTCCATCACAGGAATGACCTGCGGCCACTGCATCGCCAACGTGCGGGCGGCGCTCCAGAGCGTCCCCGGCGTCGCCGATACGGAGGTCGCACGAGGAACCGCGACGTTCCAGGTGGATGCTCGCGACCGCGACCGCGTGGTGGCTCGCGCAATCGAAGCAATCGCCGTGGCCGGCTACGCAGCCGCGCAGGTGGACGGATGAACGCCACGGACTGGCTGGTCATCGCCGGTGGACTCGGCGCGGCGATGTGGGTGAACTGGTACTTCTTCATGGCCGACCGAGGCGAAGGTCGCGCCGCAGTCGCCAGTACGGGCGGCGCGGGCCCTCAGGAAGTACGCATCACGGTGCACGGCGGCTACGAACCGGCGACGATCCGCGTGGCCGCGGGCCGTCCGGTGCGACTCGTGTTCGATCGCCAGGAAACATCGAGCTGCTCGGAGGAGGTGGTGTTTCCCGCCTTCGGCCTGCGGCGGTTCCTGCCCGCCAATCAGAGCACCACGCTCGAGGTGACGCCGCCGTCGGCGGGCACGTACGAATTCACCTGCGGCATGGGCATGCTGCACGGCAAGCTGGTAGCCGAATGACGACCCACTCAGCTGATACCAAGGAGCGCATCGTCATCCCGGTGAGCGGGATGACCTGCGCGGCCTGTCAGGGGCGCGTGCAGCGCACGTTGAGCAAGACGCCGGGGGTGATGGATGCGTCCGTGAACCTGATGATGGGCAACGCGACGGTCGCGTACGACCCGTCCACGGTCGATCCCGCCGCGCTCGTGGAGACGATCCGCTCCACCGGCTACGGCGCCGAGCTTCCGGTCGCCGAGCGCACGGCGTTCGAGGAGCAGGCGGCACGGGACGAGGCCACCGCCGCGGAGTTCGCCGAGCTGCGTCGCAAGGCAATCGCCAGCGGCGTCGCCGGGGCCTTCGCGATGCTTCTGTCGATGACGCTGATGAACGCCGCGACGAACTGGCTGCTCCTCGTGCTGACGCTCGGCGTGATGGCATGGGCGGGACGCCACTTCTACACGCGCGCCTGGGCGGCCTTTCGCCACCACTCGGCGAGCATGGACACGCTGGTCGCCGTCGGGACGGGCGCGGCGTTCCTCTATTCCGTGATCGCCACGGTTGCGCCCGGATTCTTCCTCGCGCACGGCGTTGCGCCGGACGTCTATTACGAGGCGGTCGTCATCATCATCGCGCTGATCCTCACCGGCAACGCCTTCGAGGCGCGGGCGAAGCGGCAGACCTCCGCCGCACTGCGCGCGCTGGCGCAGCTTCAGCCGAAGACCGCACGCGTGGTGCGCGGGCGCGACGAGCTCGACGTCCCGATCTCGCAGGTGTCGGGAGGCGACGTGGTGGTCGTGCGCCCCGGCGAACGCGTCCCGGTAGATGGGGAGGTCGTAGCCGGCTCGAGCGCCGTGGACGAGTCGATGCTGACGGGCGAATCGATTCCCGTGATGAAGACGATGGGCGACCGGGTGATCGGGGGCACGATCAACGCCACCGGCGCGTTCCGGTATCGGGCGACAACACTCGGCTCCGACAGCGTGCTCGCGCACATCGTGAAGCTGATGCGCGACGCGCAGGGCTCGCGCGCGCCGATCCAGGCGTTGGCCGACAAGGTGAGCGCCGTGTTCGTGCCCGTGGTGATCACGCTGTCGATCGCGACGTTCGTCGTCTGGTTCGTGGGCGCGCATGTCGGCGGCTCACTCGCCGGCGCGGCGGTCGTGCGCGCCTTCGCCGCGTCGGTCGCGGTGCTGATCATCGCCTGCCCCTGCGCGATGGGGCTCGCCGTGCCCACCGCGGTGATGGTGGCGACGGGCAAGGGGGCGGAGCTGGGCGTGCTGATCAAGGGGGGCGAGGCGCTGCAGCGCGCCGGCGACCTGACGACCGTCGTGCTCGACAAGACGGGCACGGTGACGGAGGGAAAGCCGACGGTCACCGACCTGCTCGCCGCACCCGGCTCCTCCATGTCGTCCGCTGAGGTGCTCGGTCTCGTGGCGTCGATGGAAAGCTCGAGCGAGCATCCGCTGGCCGATGCGATCGTGCGACGAGCTAAGGAGCAGGGCCTCTCGGTCCGGGAGACGACCGACTTCCAGTCGGTGACTGGGCGCGGGGCGCGCGGTGTGGTGGACGGGCGAGCGGTCATGGCGGGCAACGAGATGCTGATGCGGGAACACGGCATCGACATCACGCCGATGCGGAGCGACGCCGAGCGTCTCGCGGCGGACGCGAAGTCGACGGTGTATGTCGCCGTCGACGGAAAGCTCGCGGGGGTGCTCGCGGTGGCCGATCCGATCCGGGCGACGTCGCGCGAGGCGATCGCGCGCCTGCATGCGATGCGGCTGCAGGTCGTGATGCTCACCGGCGACAATCAGCGCACGGCCGATGCGATCGCGCGGGCGGCGGGAGTGGATCGCGTCGTCGCCGGCGTGCTCCCCGAGGGCAAGGTGGCAGAGATCAAGCGGCTGCAGGAGGAAGGAGGTGTCGTCGCGATGGTGGGCGACGGCATCAACGATGGACCGGCACTCGTGCAGGCGGACATTGGAATCGCCATCGGCACGGGGACCGACGTGGCCGTGGAAGCGGCCGACATCGCGCTCATGCGCGGCGATCTGCGTGGCGTGGCACAGGCGATCGAGCTGTCGCGCCGCACGATGCGCACGATGAAGCAGAACCTGTTCTGGGCATTCATCTACAACGTGATCGGCATCCCGGTCGCGGCCGGCGCGCTGTATCCGGCGTTCGGGCTGCTGCTGAGCCCCGTGCTCGCGAGCGCCGCGATGGCGTTCAGCTCGGTGAGCGTGGTGTCGAACAGCCTGCGGCTTCGGCGAGCGCGGTTCACCTGAGCGTGCGCGGGCGGATACCTTGCATGGAGGAACAGGTCATGATACGGCGAAATGGACGCGCGAGGACGAGCGAATGACGCCAGCGGCGAAGCAGAAGCCACATCGCGACGCATTGCCAGCGCTCACGACGATCGAGTGTGGCTGTGGCATGCCGGGCGATGATGCGCATGGACGCAAGGCCGTCGCGGTGGATCCCGACGCGAAGGAGCGCAACGTCAAACGGCTCCGGCGCATCGAGGGACAGGTGCGCGGGCTCCAGAAGATGGTCGAGGAAGATCGCTATTGCGCCGACATCATGACGCAGATCTCGTCGGTGCACGAGGCGCTGCGCTCGGTCGGGCGCGAGCTGATGCGCAATCACCTCAAGCACTGCGCGACGTCCGCCATCCAGTCCGGGCCCGAGCAGGCGGAGGAGATGTACGACGAGCTGGTGGACCTCATGTACAAGCACAGCCGGTGATCCGCCGACTCGCCGCGGCCATCATGGCGGTCGCCATGCTGCATCTGTCGGTGACGGCAGCCGATGCCGCCTGCGCCGATCACGACGCGATGGTCACCCGTCACGCCGGGGCGTCACCGGCGCGCGCACTCCAGCACGCGCCCGTGCACGACAGCCACGTCGGCGCGGGCCTCGCCGAGCAGACGCCGGCTCCCCCGTGTGATGCTCCCGCACCGCCCTCCTGCTGCAGCGTGATCGCGGGATGTGCGACGATCGGCCTCACGTCGCATGTCACGCCGGCGGCACCGGCGCTGCCGGATGCCGCTCCCGCTCACGAGCGGCCGGCCAAGGTACTCACGTCGCGCCGCGCCGCGCCCGAGCCACCTCCCCCGAAGCGATAGGCCGGGCTCCAGACCTTCTGGTGTTCATCCTCCTTGCGCCAGGTGTGCGCCGGGAGAACGGCGAGCATGCATCGCGCGCCGCCGAGGCCTCTTCTTCGAACAGGGCAGGGATGTACCACATGTCGAACCACACTGTAAATCGACGCGCTCGATCGAGTGTGCTCACCATTCGCTCGGCAGCGCTCGCCGCCTCCCTGGTCGTCGGCGTCGCACCGCTTCGCGCGAGCGCACAACAGGACACGGCGAAGCACGTGATGCCGGGGATGCCCGGCATGAAGATGCCGGCGCCGGCGCCGACCCCGAAGAAGACGGTCAAGCCGGCGACAAAGCGAAATACGAAGGCGCCGGTCAAGGCACCGGCAAAGCGGGCCCCTCGCGCCAGGGCAGCGACGAAGGCCGGTGCTCCCGCGAAGGTTCCGGTTCCGACGCACGAGCCGACACATGTGATGGAGCCGATGCCGGCCATGCCCGATACCTCGCACGCGCACATGCCGGGGATGCGCGACTCCTCGCACGCGCAGATGCCCGGCATGCCGCACAAGGTGACGGTGGACTCGGCCGCGCACGACACGACGGCGCACGCGATGCCGGGGATGGCGATGCCGGCCACCGGTGACACGACGATGCAGGGGATGGCGGGGATGAAGATGATCGACGGCCCGCTCGGCATCCCGATGGAACGCACCGGGTCGGGGACGAGCTGGCTGCCTGACGAGTCACCGATGCACGCCTACCATCGGATGTCGGGGGCGTGGGAGCTGATGCTGCACGGCGTCGCCTTCGCGATGTACGACAAGCAGGGGAGCCGGCGCGGGGACGAGCAGTTCTCGAGCGTGAACTGGGGGATGCTGATGGCGACGCGCGAGCTCGGCGGCGGGCGGCTGCAGCTGCGCGGGATGCTCAGCGCCGAGCCGTGGACGGTCGGGGGGAGGGGTTATCCGCTGCTGCTCCAGACGGGCGAGACCTTTCAGGGAGCGCCGCTGCACGACCGGCAGCACCCGCACGACCTGTTCATGGAGCTCGCCGGCCTGTACGAGCGTGCGATCTCGGATCGTCTGGGCGTGTCGCTGTACCTCGCACCGGTGGGTGAGCCGGCGATCGGCGCGGTCGCGTATCCACACCGGCCCTCGGCGATGAACGATCCCATGGCCCCGTTGTCGCACCACTGGCAGGATGCCACGCACATTGCGTTCGGGGTGGTGACGGCGGGTATCTTCACACATACGCTCCGCCTGGAAGGGTCGATCTTCAATGGGCGCGAGCCGGACGAGAACCGCACCAACTTCGATTATCGTGGACGCAGCCTCGATTCGTATGCCGGCCGACTGGCATGGAACCCGTCGTCGCACTGGAGCCTCTCGGGGTCGTACGCGTACATCAAGAGCCCCGAGCCGCTCACACCGGACGACGCCGTGCATCGCATCAGCGCCTCGATCATGAACGGTCACACCTTCGGGCAGCACGGCGAGCTGGCGACCACCTTCGTCTACGGCGCCAACCGCCACTCGGAGGGGTCGCACCTCGAGCCGAGCTATCTGCTCGAGTCGAACCTCGAGTTCGGCGGTGCGCACAGCGTGTTCGGTCGCGCGGAGCACGTGCAGAAGAGCGCCGAGGACCTCGCGCTCGGTGCGACGACGCCAGCGGGCGAGTTCGACATCACATCGCTCGTGGCCGGGTACGTGTACGAGTTCGACCGCGCGGGAAACGTGCGGACCGGAATCGGCGGTCGTGCCTCGGTCGATCTGGTGCCGTCGGCGCTCGAGCCCTACTACGGGACGCGGTCGCCGCGCGGGTTTGCGATCTACGTGCGATTCAGGCCGCAGCGGGCGTCGGAGGGACACGACAAGCGCATCGGTGCGCCGACGGGCGGCGCTCACGGCGCCGCACACACGAATCATCCATGAGCGCCACCGCCACGTGGGGCGGCGCATGACGCCTCGGCGCCTGACGCGCTGGCCACTCGCGCTGCTGCTGTTCGTGGCCACGATCGGATTTCCAGCCCCGGCGTGGGCGCACGCGCACCTGCGGAAGAGCGAGCCGAGCGCGAATGGCCGCGTGACGTCGGCACCGCAGTACCTGAGGTTCTGGTTCAGTGAGGCGCCCGAGCTGTCGTTGACGACAGTCACGCTGCTGGACGCCGCGGGGAAAGTGATCGGCCTCTCGGCGCCGGAGCGCGATCCCGATGGAGCGATGGCGGTGCGCGTGGCGATCACGGGCGTCGTTGCGGCCGGCCGCTACACCATCCGGTGGCGGACTGCGGGCGCGGACGGACATCCCTCGAGCGGGACGTTCGCGTTCGTCGTGGCCGCGCCTGCCGTCGACACGGCGTCGGTGTCCTCGACGGCGAGCGGGATCGGGACTCGCGGAGGCGTGGACACGATTGCACGGCCGCCGAGCGCGGGAGCGAGCGCGACGAAGGACCAGACGTCCGATGCGGATGCATTGACGCCGGCGTGGATCGTCGCGCGCGCGATCGCCTTTCTCGCCCTGCTCGCGGTGGTGGGCGCAGTAACCTTTCGGCTCATCGTGCTCGCGAGAGCGAGCGACATCGACTTGGCCGCTCGCGCCGAGATCGCGTCGGAGGTCGCGGGGCGAGCCGTGCTGCTGAGTGCCGTGCTCCTGCTCGCGACCGGGGCGAAGCTGTATCTCCAGAACCGCATGATGAGCGGGAGCGCGGCGTCGGATATCGCGCACATGGAGTCGATGTCCATGGAGACGCACTGGGGGGCGGCGTGGCGGCTGCAGATCGCGGCGGTGGTCGCCGCATCGATCGGATTCGCGATGGCGTGGCGCCGTATCAGCGGCGGTTGGGTCGTCGCCGCACTCGCGTGCATGGCGCTCGCGTCAGGGGTCGCACTGAGTGGACACGCAGCGGCAGCACCCGAGTGGCGTACGATCGCGATCGTGGACGACGCGCTCCACATACTTGGCGCGTCGGCGTGGCTCGGGAGCCTGCTCTGGCTGCTGGCGGTCGGTGTGCGCGCGACGAAGCTCGTCTCACCGGGCCGCGCGCAGCGAGCGGCGTCGCTCGTCACGGCATTTTCCCCTGTCGCGCTGGGCAGCGCCGCACTCGTCATCCTCACGGGCGTCGTGAGCGCGTGGCTGCGACTCGGATCCATCCCCGCACTCTGGAGCTCGTCGTACGGCCAGGTCCTGCTCGTGAAGCTGCTGTTCCTCGCCGGGGTGATCGGGACC
>DASSIC010000581.1:0-6864 GCA_035692325.1 Gemmatimonadaceae bacterium
CGCCGCCACACGAACGAATGCTGGCTCACCTTCGTCCACCTGGGCGACGACGGCAAGCCGGCTCCCGTGCCGCCCCTCAAGCTCGAGACGCAGGAGGACCGGCTCATGAACGAGCTGGCCCAGCGGCGCCGCGAAGCGCTCCTGTCCGAACGACGCTGACCCCCGGACCGCCACGTCCGATTCGACCGTCCCCTCCCACGCGGTTAGATTGAAGCATGCAGCTCTTCACCGTGGACCACGCGAACCGCACGCTTCCGCTCGTGCGCCGGATCGTCGAGGACATCGTGCGCGAGCATCGGCGCTGGCAGGAAAAGATCGTCGAGCTCGACTTGCTCGTCTCCGGGGCCCGCGCCGACATGCCTGATCCGCGCGCCGTTGCGCTCGAGCGTGACGTGCAGACGATCGCGCGGGACATCGACCAGTTCCAGGGCGAGCTCGAGTCACTCGGCATCCAGCTCAAGGATCGGCGGATCGGCCTGATCGACTTTCCGAGCGAGATGGACGGGCGTCGCGTGCTGCTCTGCTGGCGGCTCGGCGAGCCGTCCGTGCAGTACTGGCACGACGAACAGTCCGGATACGCCGGCCGCCAACCGCTCTCGCCGACGCTCGTCGGCTGACCATTCCCACTCGCAACGACATGAAGACCTATAAGTCGCCCGATGGCACGACCTGGAAGGTCATCGTCCAGAACCCCGGGTCGAGCAACGCGATGGTCCTCTTCCGCCATCCCGACGGCCAGAGCTCGCGACTCGATCGCTACAACTGGTACATCTCCAACGGCCCGGAGTCGCGGAGCGTCACCTCGCGCCTTTCGCCCGACAAGGTGCTCGAGCACCTCAACGCCAGGGAGATCGAGACCCTGTTCCGTCGCTCGATGGCCGTGAGTCGCCCCGATCCCCTCGCCGGGCGCCGCTAGGGCGGCGTCTCAGGTGAGCGCGTCGCGGTAGGGGACGTCGATCTCCATGCCGTCCTTCCCCACCAGCGTGCGGTCGAACACTTCGCGCGCTTCGCGACCCAGGTCGGACGCGTCGCGCGAGTAGCGGGCCGAGAAGTGCACCAGCACGAGTGACTTCACGCCGGCCTGCGCAGCCACGGTGGCCGCTTCCCGCGCCGTCGAGTGGCCAGTCTCCACGGCGCGCGCCGCCTCCTCGTCGCCGAAGGTCGCCTCGTGCACGAGGAGGTCCGCGCCGCGAGCCGCCTCGATCGTCGCCGCGCACGGTCGGGTATCGCCGGTGAGCACCAGCCGGCGCCCGGGCCGCGGCGCTCCAACCAGCACCGACGGCTCGATCACGCGTCCGTCGTCCAGCGTCACCGCCTGCCCACGATGAATCGCGCCCCAGAGCGGTCCCTCGGGAATCCCGAGCTCGCGCGCGAGGTCGGGATTGAATCGCCCCTTCCGATCCTGCTCGACGATCGAATAGCCGAGCGAGCGGGAGCCGCGATGATCCACCGCGAAGGGCACGATCGCGTAGTCCGTGCGCTCGAGGCGTGATCCCGCCTCCAGCTCCGTGATCTCCACCGGAAAGGACAGGCGATCCATCCCGAACTCCTCGGCGCGCTTGAGCATGCGCGTGCCGCCGCGTGGTCCCCACAAGCGCAGCGGGTCCGTCCGTCCCTGCAGCGACATCGTCCGCATCAATCCGATCACGCCGATCACGTGGTCGGCATGGAAGTGAGTGAAGAAGATGTCGTGCAGCCCGAACGACACGCCGTAGCGCATCATCTGCCGCTGCGTCCCTTCGCCGCAGTCGAAAAGCAGCGTCTCGCCTTCGCGCACGACGGAGAGCGACGCGACATTTCGCTCGATCGTTGGACGCGACGCCGAGGTGCCGAGGAGACGGAGGGTGAGCGACATGGCGGAGCAATATACTCGGGGCGGCCCGCGCTTTGCGCCGCCGGAGGCGCACGTCGAACACGCCGATGGATGCTCCCTGGCGAGCCGCCGCCACTGGCAGCTGCAGCGGGCGACTTTGCGTCGAAGGCCGAGAGCAGTTACATCAAGGGAGAGGTGCTCGCGCAGCAGGGTTGGGAGCAGCGAGTCGCGTGGCGCGAGCGTTGGGCGAAACTCTTGCGTGCAGCGTCGATGGCGATGTCGATCGTCGGTCGCAAACACGAGTGAAATCGCCTCACCGCTTGCGCGCTGCAAATGCATGGGTCCGCAGTTTGCATTGGGATCTCGACGTGTCGCGGCCCCGCGGGGCCGAGCGGATGGCGCCGGCCACGGATCGAGCGGGTGGCGCCGCACCGGGCAGGGGCCCAACACTTCCAGGAGGAGCAGTAATGGCGATCAGACCGAATAGCGAAGAGCGCAGCTTCGGCGCCGACCGGGAACGGCAGCGCGAAGTCTCCAACGAGAGCGGACGCTCCGCGCGTTCTTCCAACGCCGACAGCGGCACCGACGATACGTCGGAGAACGGCTCCGCGCGCACCCGGAGCAACCGCGGCTTCGCCTCGATGGATCGGAGCAAGCAGCGCGAGATCGCCAGCAAGGGCGGCCGCGCCGCGCATCAGAAGGGCACCGCGCACGAATTCGACTCGAGCGAGGCGCGCGCCGCCGGTCGCAAGGGTGGCGTGACGGTGAGCCGGAACCGCGAGCACATGGCCGCGATCGGCCGTCGTGGCGGGGAAGCCCGCGGCGCAAACCGCGCCGCGCGTCTTCAGCAGACCGGAGACACGCCCAGCGCCAGCAGCCAGTCGAGCGCCCAGCGTTTCCAGGGCGACCGCGAGGTGGGGGTGGGCGCCAACGGTACGCAGCCATCGTCCAGCGCGAGCGCGCCGGGCACCGCGCGGCAGAGTGGCAACTCGCTCGGCGGCGAGCGCAACACGGGCGCGGCGAACGCCGAGCGGAACGTCGAGCGGCCGTAGCGTGCTCTGACCGTCGGCCGGCCTGACAGCCGCCGATGGATGAACTACCGGGCACTGGGAATGGCGGCTGACGCCATTCTCGGTGTCTTTTTGTTTGATTCCGCGCCTCGCTCCTTCCCTCCTCGTTCCGCCGCCGATGATTCTCCTTCTCGCGCTCCTGCAGGCCGCGATCGCTCCGGACACCGGTCGTGCATCGGCCGGCGCACAGGACCCCGCATGGGCTGCGGACGGCCGGCTCGCCGTTGGGATTCGCGGTGATCTTTGGATTCGTCGCCCCTCCGTCGGCGCCGCGCAGTGGATACGCGTGACACAGGGGCCGGCGTGGGATCGCGAGCCGGCGTGGAGCGCCGACGGCACGTCGCTCAGCTTTACCTCCACCGCCGGCGACGCTCCGCAGCTCTGGCGTGTGCGCGTCGGTGCCGAGGGAGCAATCGGAGCGCCGGAACGCATCTCGACGTCGCGCGACGTCGAGACAGAGGCGAGCCTGGCACGCGACGGGTCGCTCGCCTTCGTGCGCGGACGCGGAGCACTCGCGCGCGTCTGGGTCCGCCGTCCCGACGGCAGCGAGCGGCGCCTCACGCGGCGCGACGCCGGCGCCGAGCGCTGGCCGGCATGGTCACCCGATGGATCTCGGATCGCCTAGTCCGCCGTCAGCGAGGGGCGCACGCGGCTGCGCCTGCATTTCCTCGCCGGCGATTCGAGCCGAGTCCTCGTGGACGATCGCGATGCCGAGCACCCCGCCTGGTCGCCGCGCGGCGATCGCATCGCGTTTTCCACGCGAAGCGGCCGTGCGGGCGTCTGGGTCACCACGCCGGAGGCGCGATACGTCAACTTCCTGAGCGCGCATCGCGCCGAGGCCGCGTGGTCGCCCGACGAGCGCACCCTCGCCCTCGTGGAGCTTCCGCCCGCCGACGTCGGCTACAACGGCGACCCGGATCGCGTGGGCGACCGCACGCTGCTCGACCAGCTTGGTCCCATCGGCAGGCTCTGGGTGGTGGACGCGCCGGCCGCACCCGACGCCGACGGTGCTGCACTGCTACTTGCAGCCATCGATCGGTCGGCGCGCAACGCCGAAGCGTTCGCCGCAACCTGGGCTCGGATCGACACCCTGTACTTCGCGCGAGCGCCGGAGCGGCACGCGGCGTGGGTCGCCGTGCGCGACAGGTTCGCGCCCCGCGCGGCGGCCGCGGCGACGGACGAGGCGCTCGCCGACGCGCTGCATGCGATGATGCGCGAGCGTCCCACGTTGCGTGCACCCGCGACCGGCCACGCCGCCGTGTCCAGCGCACATCCCGTCGCCACCGCGGCCGGTCTCGAGATGCTCCGTCGCGGCGGCAACGTCGTCGACGCCGCCGTGGCCGTGTCCTTCGCGCTCGGTGTCGTGGAGCCCGACGCGAGCGGCATTGGCGGATATGGCCAGATGATCGTGCGTCTGGCAACGATGGAACGTCCCGCGCTCGTGGAGTTCATGGCGCGCGCACCGGAGGAGGCGACCCTCGCCAACGGTGCGCTCCTGCGGCGCGGCAGCTACCCCGATGACGGGCCCGTGCTCGTGAACGTCCCGGGCACCGCGGCCGGGATGGAGCTCGCGTTCAAGCGGTACGGCAGCGGGAAGGTGAAATGGGCCGACGTCGTGGCACCCGCGATCCGCGCGGCGGAGCAGGGCTTCGTGGTGAGCGAAGGGCTGGCGACGACGCTCGCGACGGAGCGCGAGCACTTCCTCAAGTATCCCGGCAGCCGCGCGCTCTTCTTTCCCAAAGGCGTGCCGCTGCGGGCGGGCGACACCCTGCGCAATCCGGATCTCGCGCGGACGCTGCGCGCCATCGCCGACAGCGGTGCGGCGGCGCTCTACACGGGCGACGTCGGCCGGCGCATGGTGACCGACCTGCGCGGCCGCGGCAACGCGATGCGTCCCACCGATCTCGCTCGTTACTTCGCCGTCGAGCGGGAGCCGGTGTCGGGGACCTATCGGGGGTACACGGTCTATTCGAGCGCGCCCCCCGTGTCGGGCGGCGCCACGCTCGTGGCGCAGCTCAACCAGCTGGAGCTGAAGGCCCGCGCGGAACCGTATCCCGAGGACGCGCCCACGCTGCATGCCATGCTCGAGTCCTGGAAGCTCGTGCCGTCCACGCGCGGCCGCATCGCCGATCCGGGCCTCTGGCCCATCCGCCTCGACGCCTTCGTGAGCAAGGATTCGGCAAAGGCGCGCTGGCGCTGCTTCGATCCCGCGCGCGCCCTCACGCCGGACGACATTCGCGGCGACAGCCTTCCCTGTGCGAAGGGACCGGCGCGCGTGTCGGCCGCCGACGGCGCCGGCGATGAGGAGTGCGGCGACCACGGTGCGAGCGAAACGACGACCCGCTTCTGTCATCGCACGGGAACGACCTCCTTTGCCGTCGCCGACGCCGACGGCAACGTCGTGTCGGTCACGCAAACGCTGGGCACATGGGGCGGCAACTTCTACGTCACCCCCGGACTCGGCTTTCTGTACAACGACAAGCTCACCTCGTACGGCACCGATCCCGACGAGTATGGCGCGCGCCTGCCGAACGCGCGGCACGGCAGCACCCTCGCACCGACGATCGTCTTCCACGGGGAGGGGCGCGCGCGTCGCCCCGTGCTGGCGGTGGGCGCGGCGGGGAATGCGTGGATCACGTCGGCCGTCTACTCGATCGTCACCGGCGTGATCGACGGCCGGCTCGACGTGCAGCGCGCCATCGAGCTGCCGCGGTTTCTCGTGGGTCAGCAGCGCGGCGACGTGAAGCGCGAGTACGTAGTGCAGATCGAGGACGCATTCGCGCCCGCCGTCGTGCGCCGGCTCGAGACGATGGGGCATCTCTTCCAGCGCATCTCGCTCATGGGCGAGCTGCGGATGGGCTACGCGTCGGCCATCGCGATCGGCGTGCACGACGTGACGGCCGGCGCCGATCCGCGCCGCGCCGGCGAGGCTGGCGCGATCGGCTGTGCGAGCGACGACGGAAACGGCTGCCGGCGCTGACGGCAGCCGAAACGCTCAGCTGAACGAGCCCGGCCCGTCGACGATGGCGCGCCAGCGCGTGTCGTCGATGTTGCCGCCGCTGAGTACGACGGCAATCGGCGACGCCGGCGCGCGCACTCGCTGGTGGAGCAGCGCCGCCACCCCCACCGCGCCGGATCCTTCGACGCGCACGTCATGCTCGTGCGAAAGCCACGCGATGGCCGCGGCGATCTCCTGCTCGGTCACGGTGACGATCTCGTCGAGCGCCGCGCGTCCGATCGCGAATCCCTCGTCGTCGATCTGTCCGGCCAGCCCGTCGGCGAGCGTCGGCGGCACGGGCACGTCGATGCGTCGTCCGGCCGCGAGCGACGCCGCCATCGCGTTCGTTTTCGCACTCTGCGCCCCCACCAGTCGCACGTGTGGCGCCACCGATCGTACGTAGCCGGCAATCCCGCCGATCAACCCGCCACCGCCCACCGGCACCAGCATCGTGGACACGTCGGGCAGCGCCTCGAGGATCTCGAGCCCTACTGTGCCCTGGCCGGCGAGCAGCGCCAATCCGGCGCACGGATTCACGAACGCCATCCCGTGCTCGCTCGCGTAGGCCTCCGCCATCCGGTGCGCTGCATCGTAGTCGGGTTGCGTCGTGTCCAGCTCCGCCCCCAACGCGGCGATACCCTCGCGCTTCACCGCGGGCGCGGACGCGGGAACGAAGATCGTGGCGCGCACGCCGAGCTCGCGCGCCGCCCACGCGAGGCCAAGGCCGTGATTCCCCGCCGATGATGCAACGACCCCCCGACGGCGCACGTCGTCCGGCAGCAGGGCCAGCGCATTGTACGCGCCGCGAATCTTGAACGATCCGGTGCGTTGCCGCTGCTCGCACTTGAGGTACACGTCGACGCCTGCGCGCTCCGAGAGCGTCGCAGAGCGAAGGAGCGGCGTCTTCTCGATCACGCCGCGCAGGCGGTCGGCGGCGGCAAGAACGTCGGCGGGCGTCGGGAGCATTCCGAAAGCTGCGCCGC
>DASSIC010000582.1:0-8031 GCA_035692325.1 Gemmatimonadaceae bacterium
CCCGTTGGCCTGCGCGCGTGCCAGCCACCGGGTCTTCGTTGCGGAGTCCCCATAGGAGCCCACGAGGCGCAGCGCATCGTCATAACCGACATTCGGAACCGGCGCCGCCAGATAGGCACGATCGAGCCCCGGCATCCATGCTCGTACGGAGTCCGCGAGCGCGGGCGGCGAGCGCAGCTCCAGCTCATGCAGCGCGCCAGCCAGGTCGATCAACGCTCGCGGATCCTCCGGATGCTCGTCCACCAGCCGCGCCGCCCAGCGCAGCGCCTCGCCGGGCTCGCTGATGTTGTACGCGAACTCCACCATGTCGTGCAGCCGCTCGGCGTCGAGCTTCGGCGACGGCCAGAGCTGATCGAACAGGGACGCATACTTCCGCTCCGCGCTCTCGAAGAAGCGAAGGAAGTCGAATCGTCCGCGCGACATTCCATAGGAACGCGTGAACGCCCAGCCCGAGGGATGCCGCGGGAAATATCGCTTCAGCGAATCGGCGAGATCCGCGGCCTGGCGTGAACGCATCTGATCGCTGCCGACCCATGGAGCGAAGACGTCGCGATGGGCATCGTGCGCGGCGAGCAGTGCGGCGAGCGAGGGCCCGCCACGCGCATCTCCGCCAACGACCAGCCAGGGAGCTCTGCCATCGACGTCGTATGCATCGCGGATGGGATCCATCACGCCGAGATCGATCGCCAGGAAGTCCGGCGGAAGTGTCAGCGTCGCCACGAATGCGCCGTCGGCGGCGCGGGTGAGCACCGCCAGCGAGTCGGCCAGCTGATCGCTGCGGCCCGCAAAGGGATGCGCGTTCAACCCCGCCGGCCGCGCGTAACGCCCAACCAGCACCAGCTGAGCCGCACTCGCCATTCCGGGGGACGGCACGTATCGAATCGTCAGCCGCCCACCAGGCGTCGGTCGCGCCGGCGCAAAGGTGAGCCGACTTGGCGCAGCCGCCTGGAGATCGGGACGCGGCCACAGCAGGACGCTCGCCGTCGCCACCAGCAAGAGGCCGGCGGCGATGCCCGTCAGTGCGCGATGTCGGGGCGCCTTCTGTTGCGTGGCGCGCGCGACCGGTGCATCGAGACCCGAATCTTGCGCGCGCGACGCAGCGGCTTCGATGCGGGCTCGCAGGCCGGCGGGAGCGCCAGTCGGCCGCATTGCCCGCGCGGCGTCGCCCAGCGCGCGGATCTCCCGCACCTCCGCCTGGCACTGCGCGCACCGCGCGACGTGCCGCGCGACACGCGTGCGCGCCGCCTCGACGTCGGTGCGGTCGGCATGTGCGGAAAGAGCGTCGAAGCTGGGGTGGAAACCGGTCATGAGCCCGCTCATCGGGAGCCTCGCAGGAAGTCGCGCAGCTGACGCCGCGCGCGGTGAAGCCTGACCTCGGAGTTGGCGACGGAGATCCCGAGCAGCTCGGCGATCTCGGCGTGATCGAGCCCTACGACTTCCTTGAGGAGGAAGACGGTGCGGTGTTCGTCGGAGAGCTGATCGAGCGCCGCCTCGATGGACAGTCGCTCGAGCGCATGGTCCGGCCGTGCGACGAGGGACGCCACGCCGTCGACGCTCACCTCCCGTCGACGGCGGCCGCCGCGCAGGTGCATGAGCGCCTGTCGCACGGCCACGCGCCGGAGCCAACCGGGGAAGCTCGCGGCCGGTCCGGTGAATCCCCGCAGCGCTGATGGAAGCCTCGCGAACAGCTCCTGCGTCACGTCGTCCGCATCGCCAGTGCTGCGTGTGAGGCGATGGGCGGTATCGTAGACGAGGTCTCCGTGCAGCACGAACAGCTCGCCGAGCGCCGACGCATCGCCACCCTGCACGCGATCCAGCAGCTCGCGCGGAGTGGTTGCCTCGTCGCTGGCCGGCATTGCCGGCATCACGGCCGATGGGGTGGGTCGTGGCATGAAGAGAGGATGCCGGCGGCGACGGAAAGCTTACACGCCACCTTGACGCGCCGGCCCACTCCCCTGAAACACGATGGCGGCGAATCCTGTCGGATCCGCCGCCATCTTTTCCACACGCCGGCCGTGTCAGAACGGCAGATCGTCGTCCTCGTCGGCGAGCGCGCCGGGGAAGTCCTCGAAGTCGTCGCCGCCGGCGCCGCTCTTCGCCTTGGCCGGCGCCGCACTGCGCGTGCGCGCTCCGCCATTCGCCTCGGCGTCGAAGTCACCGCTGGCCGCGCGACCACCACCGCCCGATCCGCCGCCGAGCATGATCAGCTCGCGCACGTTGATCTCGGTGGAATAGCGCGTCTGGTTCTCCTTGTCCTGCCACTGGCGGTATTCGATCCGCCCTTCGACGTACAGCTTGTCCCCCTTCTTCACGTACTTCTCGACGATGTCCGCGAGCTGCGAGCTCTTGGTGTTCCAGACCACGCAGCGGTGCCACTCCGTCTTCTCCTGCTTGGTTCCACTCGCGTCGTTCCACGACCGACTGGTCGCGAGCGAGAAGGTCGCCACGCGATTGCCACCGGTGGTCGAGCGCACCTCGGGATCATTCCCGAGGTTTCCGATCAGCGTCACCTTGTTCAAGCTCCGGCTCATACACTCCTCCCTGGGCGAGATGTCGATACCTCGCCGCACACGCTAAAGATAAAGTCCAGGTACCCCGCACCGATTTGTTGCACACATCCTTGAAACACTGACACTTGCACCGGCAACTTCATGTGACACTTCACTTCAGGTCGGACCGAGATCCCGCCTGAGGAGGAGCGCATCCTCCGACGGGTGCTGGTAGTATCCCCGCCGGCGTCCCACCTGCGCGAAGCCGAGCGATTCGTACAGCGCTCGCGCGGCGGCGTTCGACTCCCGCACCTCAAGATAGAGGGCGCGCACCCCTACTTCCATCATCTCCGCCGTGACCCGCTCGAGCAGCCGGCGCGCCACGCCGCGTCGTCGCGCCGCGGGTGCGACGGCGACGTCCGCGATCTCTCCTTCGTCGGCCATCACGAGCGCCACAACATAGCCCACGAGGCCCCCACCGCCACCCCCGGCCTGGGGCTCTTCCTCCGCGACGAGGAAGCGCAGATGCCGCAGCGCCAGCGCCGCCGAGAAGGTCTCGAAGCTCCACGGATCGGAGAACGAGACGCGCTCGATCGCCGAGATCCGCTCGAGATCCGTCGGCACGCAATGACGGATCGTGAGGGTCTCTCCGGGAGAGATCGTCACGGCACGGTGAGCGGCCGGCCATGCGCCGCCTCCCACTTCACCTGCGCTTCGGCGAGGCGCCCATACGCCGGCTCCCACTGCGCCAGGTCGGCAGGGGCGGTCGCATCGATCAACTTTGTGAGCCGGACCGCGGCACGTGCATGCGGTTCGACTGACCGCTCCGGCTGCCCCGGTCCCACGGCGTGCGCTTCGTGTTCAGCGGCGGTCGCGAGCACAACGCCCGACGCCACCAGCCGCGTGGGCGAGACGAGCGTGATCTCGCCGCTCGCCGAGACGTCGTACAGCTCCACGTAGTGCTCGCCGCGCAGCGCGTCGATCGCGGCCAGGTGCCGGCCGGCCGCGAGCGACGCCTGTGACGCGACGACGAGCGCGAGCGACGACACGGGGACGAGCGGACATCCTGCCGCCATCGCCAGCCCCTTCGCGATCCCGCCCGCGATGCGCAGGCTCGTGAAGCTCCCCGGCCCCGCGCCGCAGACGATGCGGCCGAGTGCAGTCGCCGCGATCCCGTGCTCGTCCAGCAGGGCTGCGGTCGCGGGCATGAGCGCCTCGTGCTCGCGGCCGCGCATCGCGACCGTCCGCTCGCCAAGGAGGCGGGCGTCCTCGAGCAGCGCGACGCTGCCGACGTAGGTGGCCGCCTCGAGCACGAGCGTGATCATGAGTGCCACCCCGCGTAGAGCAGGCGTCGGTCAGGGTCGTGGGGAAGGTGCTGGAGCGTCAGCGAGACGTGTCCGGCGGGAACGCGGTCGCCGGCGCGCTCCGGCCATTCGATGAGCACCACGGCGCGGGCGCTCACGAGCTCGTCCCACGCGATCTCGTCGAGCTGGTCGGGGCGATCGAGGCGGTAAAGGTCGAGGTGATGCACGGGTGAACGCGGCGCGTGGTACTCGTGCACCAGCGCGAAGGTCGGGCTGGTGACCTCGTCGGTCACGCCGTAGCCGGCGCAGATCGCCTGCACGAGCGTCGTCTTCCCTGCCCCGAGCTCGCCGGAAATCGTGACGACGAGGGGCGCATGCGCGGAACGCCCGAACTTCCGCCCCCACTCGCGCAGCTCGCTCTCGGACATCGCCAGCGCGCCGCGCTCGGCGAGCGGCGGTACGAGCGGACCATGCGACGACGGCTCGCCGACCGGGCTCACCGGCGACCGCCGGCCTTCACGTCCGCGGCGACCTTGGTCCGCGACGCGCCGCCGGCCATGCGCGCCTTCACCTCGAACAGCTGGTCGCGCAGCCGCGCGGCGGCCTCGAAGTCCAGCGAGGTGGCGGCTTCGCGCATCTGGCTCTCGAGCATCTTGATCAGCTCCTCGGGATCCGCCAGCTGATACTCCTGCGCCTCCTTCTCCGCCACGCGCTTGCCACGCTTGGGCTTCTCCTCCTCCCGCTCCATCCGCGCGTCGGCGACGCGGGTGATGAACTTCACCTGATCGATGCTCTTGGAGACCGACGTCGGCGTGATGCCGTGCTCCTCGTTGTACGCCGTCTGGATCTCGCGGCGACGCGCCGTCTCGTCCATGCAGCGCTGCATCGAGCCGGTGATCCGGTCGGCGTAGAAGATCGCCTTGCCGTTCACGTGGCGCGCCGCGCGCCCGACGGTCTGGATCAGCGAGCGATCGGAGCGAAGGAACCCCTCCTGGTCCGCGTCGAGGATCGCGACGAGCGACACCTCGGGCATGTCGAGCCCTTCGCGCAGCAGGTTGATGCCGACGAGAACGTCGAACTCGCCCAGGCGCAACCCGCGCACGATCTCCATCCGCTCGATGGCGTCGATGTCCGAGTGCATGTAGCGCACGCGCACACCGACCTGCTGGAGATAGTCGGTGAGATCCTCGGACATGCGCTTGGTGAGCGTCGTGACGAGCACCCGCTCGCCGACCTTCACGCGCTGGTGGATCTCGCCAAGGAGATCGTCCACCTGCCCGCGCACCGAGCGCACCTCGATCACCGGATCGATCAGTCCCGTCGGGCGGATGATCTGTTCGACGACGACACCTTCGGAGAGGCGCAGCTCGAGCTCCCCCGGCGTTGCCGACACGAACACCGCGCGCGGGGTGAGGGAGAGGAACTCGTCGAACATCAGCGGGCGGTTGTCGAGCGCGCTGGGAAGCCGGAAGCCGTAATCGACGAGTGTCAGCTTGCGGGCGCGGTCGCCGTTGAACATCCCGCCGATCTGCGGCAGGGTGACGTGCGACTCGTCGACGACGACGAGGAAGTCCTCGGGGAAGTAGTCGAACAGGCAGGCGGGACGTTCCCCCGCCTCGCGGCCGGAGAGGTGACGCGAGTAGTTCTCGATCCCGGCGCAGGTGCCGATCTCGAGCATCATCTCGATGTCGAAGTTGGTGCGGCTCTCCAGCCGCTGCGCCTCGAGGAGCCGGCCATTCGCGCGCATCTCCGCGAGGCGACCATTGAGCTCCTCGCGGATCAGCTTCACCGCGCGCTCCAGCGTCGGACGCTGGGTGACGAAGTGCTTCGCGGGGTAGATCGCCGCGCGGTCGAGCGTCGTGATCGTCTCCCCGGTGAGCACGTTGATCTTCGAGATGCGCTCGACCTCGTCCCCCCACAGCTCGACGCGCACGCCCTGCTCCTCGTACGCCGGGAAGATCTCCACCGTGTCCCCGCGCACCCGGAAGGTGCCCCGCTCGAACGAGACGTCGTTCCGATTGTACTGGATCTTCACCAGCGAGCGCAGGATGTCGTCGCGGTTGACCTTCTGCCCCTGCGTGAGCGTGACCATCTGCTCGCGGTACGAGACAGGGTCGCCCAATCCGTAGATCGCGCTCACCGTCGCGACGATGATGACGTCGCTCCGCTCCATCAAAGACGACGTCGCGCGCAGGCGCAGCCGGTCGATGTCCTCGTTGATCGACGCGTCCTTCTCGATGTACGTGTCGGTCGTGGGGACGTACGCTTCCGGCTGGTAGTAGTCGTAGTACGAGATGAAGTACTCGACGGCGTTCTGCGGGAAGAAGCTCTTGATCTCGCCGTAGAGCTGCGCCGCCAGCGTCTTGTTGTGGCTGAGGACGAGCGTCGGCTTGCCATACCGCGCGATGACGTTGGCCATCGTCATCGTCTTGCCCGAGCCCGTGACCCCCAGCAACGACTGGAAGCGGTCGTTACGCTCCAACCCCTGCATCAACTCGGCGATGGCCTTGGGCTGATCGCCGGCGGGCTCGAAGGGAGCCTGGAGGATGAAGTTGGCGCGGGGGGGCATGGCCGGGAATCTAACCCTTTCGGGCGGTGTTCGGGAGACCGGACTGTCGTGAACCGTGATCCGTGAACCGTGATCCGTTACTGCGTTCGCCGTTACGGTTCACCGTTCACCGTTCACCGTTCACCGTTCACGATTCACTCCGAGTTGATCCTTTCCCTGCGCTGGACTTCGGTGATCCCTTTCACCTTCCGCGCCGCCTTGATGATCTTCTGGAGGTGCGCGAGGTTCTCGACCTCGACCAGCACCGCGCCCGACGCCCGTCCATCCACGGTCTTGAGCTCCATGCTGCGGATATTGGTCCCGGACTCGCTCACCGCCGCGGCGACGTCGGCGTAGAGGCCCCGCCGGTCGTTCCCTTCCAGGGCCAGCCGAACGGTGAAGCGCTCCCCTTCGGCCTCCTGCCAGTCGATCTCGAGGCGCCGCTCGGGCTCGTGCGCGAGGAACAGCAGGTTGGGGCAGTCGGCGCGGTGGATGCTGACTCCACGGCCGCGCGTCACGTAGCCCGTGACCGGATCGCCCGGCACCGGCTGGCAACATTGGGCATAGCGGACCATCAGCCCGTCCACCCCCTGGATGCGCACGCCCTTCGTTCCGCGCACCCGGTCGACGAGACGCTCCACGAGGGTCGGCTTGATCTGCTCCTTTTCCTCGTACTCGGGGAAGAGATGCTTGAGCGCGAGCCCGACGCTGACGTCCCCCTGGCCGATCGACGCGTACAGATGCGTGGCGTCCATGAGCGACAGCTCGCGCGCGGCGGTCGTCAACGTCGCCTCCTCCGGGCGCGTCAGGCGCCGCCGCTTGAGCTCACGCTCCAGGATGTCCTGGCCAAGCTTCACCGACGACGCATGCTCCTCGTGCCGCAGCCACTGCCGGATCTTGTGCCGCGCGCGCCCGGTGCGCACGTGGGCCAGCCAGTCGCGACTCGGCTTCGCCGACGGCGATGTGATGATCTCGACCTGCTCCGAGTTGCGCAGCGGACGCGACAGCGGGGCGATGCGGCCGTTGATCTTGGCGCCCGCACACCGCAGTCCCACCTCCGAGTGCACGGCGAAGGCGAAGTCGATCGGCGTCGCCCCCTTGGGCAGCTGGATCACGTCGCCGTTCGGCGTGAAGACGAAGATCTCGTCGGCGTAGAGGTCGAGCTTCAGGAACTCGAGGAACTCGTCCGGCGTTTTCGCGTCCAGCTGCAGCTCGAGGATCTGCCGGAACCAGGCGAGGTGCCGATCCAGCTCGTCCGCGCTCTTCGCGTCCTCCTTGTACAGCCAGTGCGCGGCAATGCCGAAGTCCGCCGTGCGGTGCATCTCCTTCGTGCGGATCTGGATCTCGTACAGCTGCCGTCCCGGCCCGAACACCGTCGTGTGCAGCGACTGGTACCCGTTGGACTTCGGCTGCGCGACGTAATCCTTGATCCGCTCCTGCACCGGCGTCCACCCCTCGTGGATGATGCCGAGGGCGTGGTAGCAGTCCGGGACGCTGTTGACGAGCACGCGGATGGCGAGGAGGTCGAAGATCTCCTCATAGGGCTTCTCGCGCTGCTTCATCTTCTTGTAGATCGACCACAGGTGCTTCGGCCGGCCCGTCACCTCGACGCCCTTGATCCCCGCCTTGGCCAGCTCCCGCTCGAGCGGTTCGCGCAGGGCGGCGATCAGCGCTTCACGCTCACCGCGCT
>DASSIC010000583.1:0-3618 GCA_035692325.1 Gemmatimonadaceae bacterium
GATGCCGCGGGCTCGGCCGTGCGAAGAAAGCGAGCTCTGGCTTCAGGCAAACCGCTTCGCGGACCGTTCGCGGGCCTTGCGCCGCTCCTCTTCCCGATCCTTCGGCGGCGCGCTCGTTTCGAGGGACCCGATCAGCCGTCGCGCGGCCACCGTCACCTCCTCGACGGCCGCGTTGAAGGCGGCCTCGTTGGCGCGGGATGGCTTCGTCGTTCCGCTGAGCTTGCGGACGAACTGCAGCGCCGAGGCGCGGATCTCATCCTCCGTTGCCGGCGGGTCGAAGTTGGCCAGCGTCTTGATGTTGCGGCACATGCTGCACTCTCCCGAGAGTCCGTTGCTGCGCCGGCTCCTCCGCCTGCGCGTCGCTGGATGATGGCAAGGGCCGCGCGGCGATGCAAATTGCCCGGGCCCGCCGGCTGCCAATCCCTCCCACATGCGCGACATGACTCTCTGGACCTCGACCGATGCGCGCACGTGGCGCGCTGCGCTGGACAGCTACGAAGCGGTCGTCGAGCGTCAGCGGGTCGCGCGACTGCCTGAGCTCGACCGGTGGTTTCGCGGGGAGGTGCCTGGGCTCGTCGCCGCGCGCCGCCCGCCACACGTCACCCTGCCCGAGCTCGTGCGACTCACCGAGTGGAAGATGGCGCGCGGCGTGTGGCGCGCACCCAACCTCGTGCTCGTGCGTAGCAATCCGGCCGACGTCGTGGTGAAGACGAGCAGCGCCGCGCTCGCCGCGGTTCCCCATCCCACCACGCCAATCGCGACACTCGCCAAGTTGAAAGGCGTTGGTCCGGCGACGGCATCGGCGGTCGCGTCGGCGTTCGCGCCGGAGACCTATCCGTTCTTCGACGAGCTCGTGGCCGCGCAGGTGCCGGATCTCGGCGCGGTCGCCTGGACGATGGCGTACTACGGGCGCTATGCCGATGCGTTGCGGGCGCGTGCCGCTGCGCTCGGGGATCCGTGGACGCCTTCCATGGTGGAGCGCGCGCTCTGGGCGCACGTGGGAGGCAAGGCCGGCCGCGCGTGACGACGGTTGCACGACGCGGAAGTCAACCGTTGAACTCGCGCCGCGCACCATTCACCTTGCTCCTCCCGCCGCGCCACGCCGCGCCACACCATCCCGCGTTCGTCGAGTCAGATGGAGCCGTCCCCGCTTTCGCAGATCGCACTCACCGTCGCCCAGGAGCTGGCACTCCAGCCGCGTCAGGTGGCAGCCACCCTCGCCCTGTTCGGCGAGGGCAACACCCTTCCATTCGTCGCGCGCTACCGCAAGGAAGCCACCGGAGGTCTCGACGAGACGCAGCTCCGCGCCATCCAGGAACGCTCCGAATATCTGAAGGAGCTGGGCGAGCGCCGCGCCGCGATTCGCAAGTCGATCGACGAGCAGGGAAAGCTCACGCCGGAGCTCGCTGCGCGACTCGACGCCGTGGCGACGAAGCAGGGGCTGGAAGATCTCTACCTGCCGTACAAGCCCAAGCGCCGAACGCGCGCCACGATCGCGCGCGAGCGCGGGCTGGAGCCGCTCGCCGACGCGATCTGGAACGGCACGCTGGACGACGCCTCGGCGCTCAACGCGGCCGCGGACTACGTGAGTGCCGAGCGCGAGGTGCCGACATTGGACGACGCGCTGGCCGGCGCGCGCGACATCCTGAGCGAGCGCGTGGCGGAAGACGCCGAGCATCGCGGCTGGGTGCGCGAGCTGACGCGTCGCAAGGGGAGCGTCTCGGCGCGCGCCGTGACCGGCAAGGAGAAGGAGGTCTCGAAGTTCCAGGACTACTACGACTTCGCCGAACCGCTCGGCACCATCCCGTCACATCGCGTGCTCGCCATCCGCCGCGGCGAGGAGGAAGGGATGCTCGCGTGGACCGTGGCGGCGCCGGCGGAGGAGATCGTGACCGGACTGACGGCGCGGGTGGCGCATGGACGCAAGGCGCATCGGCAGCTGCAGCTGGTGGTGCAGGACGCGTACAAGCGGCTGCTCGCGATGTCGATCGAGGTGGAGCTGCGGCTCGAGCTCAAGACGCGCGCGGACGAAGAGGCGATCGCCATCTTCGGGCGCAACCTGGAGCAGCTGCTGCTGGCCGCGCCCGCTGGCGAGCGCATCGTGATCGGGCTCGATCCGGGCTTTCGCACCGGCGTGAAGGTGGCGGCGGTCTCGCGCACCGGCGCGGTGCTGCACACCGACGCGTGGATGCTCCATCAACCCGACCGCTTCGCCGCATCGCTCGTTCGGCTCGTGTCGTCGTCCGGCGCCGAGCTGATCGCGATCGGCAACGGCACCGCGTCGCGCGAGACGGAGGCGCTCGTGCGTTCCACGCTGCGCGAGGCGGGAATCGCCACGCCGCCGCAGGTCGTCGTGGTGAGTGAGGCGGGTGCGTCGGTGTATTCAGCGTCCGAGCTGGCGGTCGCCGAGCTGCCGGACCTCGACGTCTCGCTGCGAGGCGCGGTGTCCATCGCTCGGCGGCTGCAGGATCCGCTCGCCGAGCTGGTGAAGATCGATCCGAAGTCGATCGGCGTGGGGCAATATCAGCACGACGTGAATCAGCCGCGCCTCAAGAAGAGACTCGAGGACATCGTCGTGTCGGCGGTGAATCGGGTCGGCGTGGAGGTGAACACGGCGTCGGTGGCGCTGCTGTCGTACGTCTCGGGGATCGGACCGGCGCTGGCCGAGAACATCGTGAAGACCCGCGACGAGCGGGGGGGCTTCAAGTCGCGCAAGGCGCTGCTCGAGGTACCGCGACTGGGCGCCAAGGCGTTCGAGCAGGCGGCGGGGTTCCTGAGAGTCAGGGGAGCTGTACACCCATTGGACGCGAGCGCCGTGCATCCGGAGCGCTACGCGCTCGTCGAGCGCATGGCCGCCGATCTGGGCGTGTCGCTGCCGGCGCTCATCGCCGACGAATCGAAGCTCGCGTCGATCGATTTGACGAAGTACGTCTCCGACGACGTCGGGTTGCCGACGCTCCAGGATATCGTGGCGGAGCTGCGCAAGCCGGGCCGCGATCCGCGCGCCGCATTCGAGGCGCCCGCGTTCCGTGACGACGTGACCGAACCGAAGGACTTGCGTGAAGGGATGCAGCTCGAGGGCGTCGTGACCAACATCGTGGCCTTCGGCGCCTTCGTGGACGTAGGCGTGCACCAGGATGGACTCGTACACGTCTCGCAGCTCGCCGACCGATATGTGAGCGATCCGAATCAGGTGGTGACGGTCGGCCAGCGCGTGAAGGTGCGCGTGCTGAGCGTCGACCTGCAGCGCAACCGGATCGCGCTCACGATGAAGTCAGCGGTGAGCGCCGATTCGCGGCCGGGCGCCGCGAAGCAGGAAGGCAAGCCGGCGATGCGCGGCAACGCATCCAGGCCGGCGGCGCCGCCCTCCACGCCGTTCACGCCCAAGCCGGGGAGCGTGGCGCCCAACGGCATGCGATTCCGGTAGTCCGATTCTCGCTTGCTGGCGAATTCCCCGCTCGCTGACGACTTTGCGAACATGAGCGCACGCCCGTACATCCTCGCGGAGTCCACCTGGAAGACCGTCGACGCCACGCCCTATGACGTGGCGATTCTCCCCTGGGGTGCGACCGAGGCCCACAACTATCATCTGCCGTACGCCACCGACACCATCCAGTG
>DASSIC010000584.1:0-2842 GCA_035692325.1 Gemmatimonadaceae bacterium
GGGATCCTCGGCGCCACCGTCATGCCGCACAACCTCTATCTGCACTCGTCCATCGTGCAGACGCGCCGGTACGAGGAGACGGCGGCGGGCAAGCGCGAGGCGGTGCGCTACGCCTTCGTGGACTCGACGATCGCGCTCTCCTTCGCCCTGTTCATCAACGCCGCGATCCTGATCGTGGCGGCGGCGAGCTTCCACACCTCCGGCAACCAGAACGAGGCCGAGATCCAGGATGCCTACAAGCTCCTGACGCCGCTGCTGGGCGCCGGCGCCAGCACGGTGTTCGCCCTCGCGCTGCTCGCGTCGGGGCAGAACTCCACGCTCACCGGCACGCTGGCCGGGCAGATCGTGATGGAAGGTTTCCTCAACATCCGGATCCGTCCCTGGCTGCGCCGGTTGATCACGCGGCTCATCGCCATCGTGCCGGCGGTGATCGTCGCGATCGTCGGCGGGGAGTCGGGGACGGCGAAGCTGCTGATCCTGAGCCAGGTGATTCTGAGCCTGCAGCTTTCGTTCGCGGTCTTTCCGCTGGTAATGTTCACGTCGAGCAAGTTGAAGATGGGCGAGTTCGTGAACCCCACCTGGATGAAGGTGCTGGCGTATCTCGTGGCGGTGGTGATCGCCACGCTCAACGTGTGGTTGCTCTTCCAGACGGTGCGCGGCTGGCTCGCCTAGCGGCGCCTGCGTCACATCACGTCCTTCCGCTCCCATCCATGTACCGGCGCATTCTCGTTCCCCTCGAGCACACCGACTACGACGACGCCATCGTCGCGCACGTGCGCGAGCTCGCGAAGCTGTGCAGCGCGTCGGTGGTTCTCATCCACGTGGCCGACGGATGGGCGGCGCGCAATCAGCATCAGCTGGTGCTGCGCGAGAGCGCGGAGATGAAGTATGACCGCGAGTATCTCGAGGAGCGGGCCGACGCGCTCGAGGCGGCGGGGATCACGACCGAATGCGTGCTCGCCGGGGGCGACCCGGGTCGAGAGATCGCGGCCGCCGCGGAGCGGGAGCACTGCGACCTGGTCGCGATGAGCACGCACGGCCACCGCGGCATCCAGGACCTCCTTCGCGGCAGCGTGGCGAACGAGGTGCGACATCACACCACGGTGCCCGTGCTGATGGTGCGCGGCGCGCCGCGCCACCTGCATCAGGCGTGACCAGCATTCCGCAGTCGCCGTCGCTGAGCGGTCCGGTCGAGGACTATCTCAAGGCGATCTACGATCTCGAGCTGGTCGGCACGGCGGCGTCCACCAACGACATCGCCGACCGGCTGGCGATCTCGCCGGCCTCGGTGAGCGGGATGGTCCGACGCCTCGCCGATCAGGGGCTGATCACGCACGAGCCGTATCGCGGCGTGCGACTCACGGGCGATGGACGTCGCGCCGCACTGCGGACCCTCCGTCGTCATCGCATCCTCGAGTGTTATCTCACCGAGGTGCTTGGCTATCCGTGGGACCGGGTGCACGAGGAGGCGGAGCGGCTCGAGCACGCCGCGTCGGAGGAGCTCGTGGAGCGGATGGCCACGGCGCTGGGTGATCCGGTGCAGGATCCGCACGGCGCGCCGATCCCCACCCGCGACGGCCGCGTCGAGGAGCCAGCGCTTCGCACGCTTGCGGAGGCGGTCGCGGGAGAGCAGGTGCGCGTGCGACGCGTGGGCGACAAGCAGCCAGAACGCCTGCGCTACCTGGCCGAGCTCGGCATCCGGCCCGGCTCGATGGTGCGCATTCTCGACAAGGCGCCATTCGACGGCCCGATCACGCTGTGGGTCGACGAGAATGGCGGCGGCGCGACGCGGGCCGTGGGCGTCGGGCTCGCGGCGCAGGTCTACGTCGAGGGTGCGGGGCCGGAGTAGCGCGCACAGCCGCCCGGGAACGCCTCTTGCCCCGCTCGCGTTCGATGAACGAGCAGCCTTCCGTGGCTTCCTGGAGGATCGCGTGACCGCCCGACCGATCGTGACCGACCCCGACACGGGGATTCCCGACCTGATCCGTCGCCTGAGCGACGACTCCAAGCGTCTGGTGACGGACGAAGTGCAGCTCGCGAAGCTGGAGACCAAGGACAGCCTGCATCGCGCCACGCGCGGCGTGCTGTGGATGGCGCTCGCCTTCGGCGCCGCGGTCGTGATGTTCGTCGCGCTGACCATCCTCGCCGCGACGCTGCTCGGCCGGCTCGACAACGGCCACATGTGGTTCGGCGCGCTCGTCACCGGACTGGTGGAGCTGGGACTCGGCGGCTGGCTGGTCATGAAGGGTCTGAAGAGCTACAAGGCGCCGTCGTACACGCTCGCCGAGACGCGCGAGTCCCTGAAGGACACCGCGCACTGGAGCGCGTCGGCACGCCGCTGAAGCTCGCGCTCCTTCTGCTCGTCCTCGCCGCGCCGGTGCTCCCGGCGCAGCGCACCATCGCGGTAGACGAGAGACTCGCCGCCGATGCCGGGCTTCATCTCGGCGACCGGGTCGTCGTCGCCGCCACACCCGAGGCGCCCGGCGACACCGTGATCGTAGGCGCCATCGTGCGACGCCGTGCCGACCCGGCCGAGATCGCACGCGGCGAATACCGGGTGCGCCTGCACCTCGACCAGCTTCAATCGCTGCTCGGCTATGGCGACCGGGTGGATCGTTTCGCGGTGGCGACGCGTTCACCGGCTGCGACCACTGACGCCATCGCCCGCATCAGCGACGCCGCATTCGGCTTCCGCGCGCACCGCTCGGCCGACATCGCCGTCGAGACGTCGACGACGTTCGCCGTCGTGTCCCGCTTCCACCGCGCCATCGGCGTGATCACCATCGTGGCGAGTGCGATCTTCCTGCTCTGCATCATGCTGCTCAAGGTCGACGAGCGCCGG
>DASSIC010000585.1:0-5323 GCA_035692325.1 Gemmatimonadaceae bacterium
GGAGCTGCTGACCCGCTACGAGCACGGATTCGACGCCGAACGGCTGCGCGATGCGGACATGTCAGCCGTGCTGGCCGCGGAGGAGGTGAGTGCGCTGCGGCAGATGGTGGACGGCGTTCGGGTCGCGCCGGAGGTCCGCGCTTACGCGGCGGACATCGCGCGCGCCACGCGCGAGGAGCGCATGCTGGCGCTTGGCGCTTCGCCGCGCGCGACGGTGGCGCTGTTCCGCGCGGCGCGGGGCGCCGCGGTGATGGATGGCCGAGACTTCGCCACCCCCGACGACGTGAAGGGGATCGCGCCGGCGGTGCTGCGCCATCGCATCGTGCTCGCGCCGGAGCTGGAGGTGGAGGGGCGCAGCCCCGACGATGTGCTGGCGGCGCTACTCGCCCGCGTCCGCGCGCCCGAGTAGCCATGTCATCCCGCGTGGGCAAAGCGAATGTCGGGATCCTTCGTGCACTTCGGTTCGCCCCGACGCGACGCCTCGCGCTGGTCGTCGCGTGCATCGCACCCCTGTGGCTGCTGAGTGGCACTCGTGCCGGCCTCGTGGTTGCGCTGGCGTGCAGCGTGGGCGTGATCGCGGCGATGCTGCTCGATGTGGTGCTGCTCCCGGCGGCGTCCGATCTCGGCGTGACGCGCGAGCTGCCGGCGACGATGGGCGTGGGAGATTCAGTAGAGGGATCGTACGGCGTGGCCTCGCGCTGGGGCCGTCCGCTGCGCGTGTCGCTGCACGACGCCGTGCCGGCGGCGTTCCTCGATGCCAGCCATGACATCGCCGGGCATTCGCTGGCGCCTCACGGATCGCTGTCGCTGCCCATCGTGGCAATCGGCCGAGCGCGCGGCGAGACTCCGCTCGGCGACGTCGCGCTACGCGTGCGCACACCGCTCGGGCTCGTCGCGCGAACGCTGCGGTACCGGCGCGCCGACCGCATCGTCGTGGCGCCGTCGCTGGCGGGGGTGCGGCGCTTCCGGTGGCTCGCCGTACACGAGCGGCTCGCCGCCGCCGGCGTGCGCGATGCCCGCCGTCGCGGCGAGGGCCGGAGCTTCGCGCGACTGCGCGACTACGTCGTGGGGGACGATCCGCGGTACATCGACTGGAAGGCGACGGCGCGTCGAGGCCACCCCATCACGCGCGAGTTCACCGTCGAACAGTCGCAGACGATGTACGTGCTGGTCGATGCCGGCCGGTCGATGACCCAGCTCGCGGGCGCGTATCCGCGCTTCGAGTACGCCCTGTCGTCGGCGCTGGTGCTGGCGGACGTGGCCGTGCGCGCCGGCGACCGTGTGGGGGCGATGGTGTTCGACGATCGCCTGCGCGTGCTCGTGCCGGCGCAGCGGGGTTCGGGCGCTCTCCACGCGCTGCGCACGGCGCTCGTGCCCGTGCAGCCGACGCTCGTGGAGCCCGACTACTCGGCCGCCTTCCGCGCGCTGGCGCTGCGGCAGCGCAAGCGGGCGCTCGTCGTGCTGCTCACCGACGTGATCGACGGCCGTGCTGCCCGGTCGCTGCTCGCGCACCTGTCGCGCGGCGCGTCGCACCATCTCGCCGTCGTGGTGGCGCTGCGCAACGAGGCGCTCGTCACGGCGTCGGCGCTGCCGCGTGAGGGAGCGGGAGCGCCGCGCCTGTACGCGAGCGCGGCGGCCGAAGAGCTGCTGACCGAACGGGCCACCGCGCTGCAGCGCATGCGCGACGCGGGGGTGGTGGTGCTGGACGTCCCACCCGATGCGATGGCGGCCGCAGTGGTGAGCCAGTACCTGGAGCTCAAGGCGCGCGGCGCGCTGTGACGGCGCCGAGCGCGAGCGCCGGCGTGATGGGCTCCGGCGTTGAGGCCGGCGTCGAGCGGGGACGGCCGCTCCGGAGATAGACCACCAGGAGCACGAGTGTCGTGCCGCTCACGGCGAGCTTGCCCTCGAGCGGCCACCATTCGATGGGCGACACCAGCCCTTCCAAAAGCCCGGCCGCGAGCAGCATGAGCGTCGAGGCGCCGACGAGGCGCACGGCACGACGCGAGTTCTCGACGAGGGCGCGCCGCCGCGTGCGCGCGCCCGGCACGATGAGCGCCGCGGCCACGAGGAAGCCCGCTCCGGCGGCGATGCAGATGGCCGAGAGCTCCAGCACGCCGTGCGGCGCGACGAAGGCGAGCAGGAGGCGCCCGATCCCCTTGCTCACGTAGAGTCCGATCACGCTGCCGAACGAGATGCCGTTCGCGATGATGAGCGCCGCCGTGAGCAAGCCACCCGTGATGCCGCCGGCGAAGGCGGCGAAGCTCACCTGCACGTTGTTGGCGACGATGCTGCTCGCCATGACGGGACGGAAGAGCTGGGGATCGTCGATGTAGCCTTCGCCTTCACGCGCGCGTCGCACGCCGTCCTCGGCGCGCTTCAGCATGCCGGCGGGGAGCATCTCCCCGGCCAGCCCGGGCGTGCGCGCCACGGCGACGCCGGCAACGAGGGCGGGACCGAACAGCAGCGCGGCCGCGAGCGCGATCGGCGCCGCCGACCGCCTGATCTCGCGCGGGACGTCGCTGAAGAGAAAGCGGACCGTGGCTCGCAACGCCATGCCGCGGTCGCGGTAGAGGAGGTTGTGTGCGCCGGCCACCAGACGTCCGACTTGGAAGAGCTCGTCCACGGCATGGCTGCCCGCGGCGGTGCGCAGCCGAGCGAGGTCGGCGGCCACGGCGCGATACTCCGCCACGAACTCGCGCACCCCATCCTCGCCGAGCGCGCGCAGCCCGCGCTTCTGGGCCGTGGCGAGGAGGCTGGCGAAGTGCGTCCAGCGCGGCGCGTTGGCGGCGATGAGTGCCTGACGCTCGCGTCCCGCGCCCGTCTCACCGCGCGAGGACACGCCGCGCGCACGCGCGCTTCGTTCGCGCTCCTGCAGCTCGACGAGGCGGACCATCAGGGCGCGATCGTCGTCCTCGGGCATGGTCGTCGCGAATCGCTCGGCGAGCTGGCCGGCGAGCATGGCGCGCCGAAGGGGATCCAGCGTGGCAGACCGCTCCAGGAAGCGCCCGAGCACGCGATATTCGTCTTCGCTCAATGCGGTCTGCAGCGCTGGCGCGGCGCCGCTCTCCGCAGGCGGCACAGGCTGCGGCACGGCGGGCGCGGCGCGCAGCGCCTCGCGGACGACGATGGTGCCGGCCACCAAGTCGCCGAGGCGCTGCCCACGCTTGGTGAGGAGGATGCTGCCGAGTCCGACGAGGTAGAAGGCGACCGGCTGCATGTCGACGATGCGCACGAGATTGCGCACCGCGGACACGCCGAACGTGACCGAGAAGCCCCCCTCGCGCACGACGCGCAGATGATGGATGCGCTTGCCCGGCGTCTGCCCGTCCATCAGCCCCTCGAAGAGCACGTAGTAGCCCCAGAGCAGGGCGAACTGCGTGAGGATCAGGACGGCGGCCGCCCAGCTGGTCGAGGCGCCGACCGGGCCGGCGACGCGCGGCTGGAGCATGACCATCGCGACCACGAGGACGAGCATCGCGATCAGGCTGATCACGAGGTCGGTGAGCCCAGCCAGCACGCGCGAGCCGACTCCTGCGATGGAGTAGCTGAGCAGCACGAGCTCCGGGGTCTCGACGTCGACCGTCTGCTCCAGGGAGCGCGCTGTGGTAGCCATGCTGGAAGCTGGGGACCGCCACGCGTCCGAACAAGACGCCGGTTATCTTAGGCCACCACCTTCATCCATTCCGCATGCGTGTGCTCCTGCAGCGCGTGTCGCGCGCCGAAGTGCGCGTCGGCGCTCGCATCACCGGCCGCATCGAGCAAGGCTATCTGCTGTTCGTGGGATTGACCCATGCCGACGACGAAGCGACGCTCGCATGGATGGCCGACAAGGTCATCGGGCTTCGGCTGTTCGCCGACGCCGACGACAAGATGAACCTCGCGCTGGCCGACGTCGGCGGCGCGCTCCTGGTCGTGTCGCAGTTCACGCTCTACGGCGACGCGGTGAAGGGGAGGCGGCCCAGCTTCGTCGACGCGGCGCGCCCCGAAGTGGCGATTCCGCTCTACGAACGCTTCGTGACGATGCTGCGCGAGCGTGGAGCGCGCGTGGAGACGGGCGAGTTCGGCGCGATGATGGACGTGGAGCTCGTGAACGACGGACCGGTGACGCTATGGCTGGAACGATGACCCTCCCGCGCGTGATCCTCGCCTCGCAGTCGCCGCGGCGGCGCGAGCTGCTGACGCTCGTCGGCATCCCGCACGAGGTGCGGCCCGCCGACATCGACGAATCGTATTTCCCGGGCGAACAGCCCGGCGCCCATGCCGAACGGCTCGCGCGCGAGAAGGCAGCCGCCGTCGCGCGCGACGAGCCCGACGCCGTGGTGATCGGCAGCGACACGATCGTCGTCCTGGACGGCGACGTGCTCGGCAAGCCGCGCGACGAGGCCCATGCCGCGCAGATGCTCGGCCGCCTCGCCGGACGCTCGCACGTGGTCATGACGGCGGTGGCGGTACAATGGCGCGGAGTGGAGCGCTCCGCCGTGGAGGCGGTCGGCGTCACCTTCCATCCGCTCACCGTGCAGGACATCCACGCCTACATCGCCACGGGAGAGCCGATGGACAAGGCGGGCGCCTATGGGATTCAGGGGTACGGCGCCACGATCGTGGAGCGCGTCGATGGCGACTACTTCGCCGTGATGGGACTGCCGCTGCAGCGGCTGGTGCGCCTGATGAGCGATCTCGGCGTGCGCTACGGCTTCGGCGGTGCGCTCACCGTGGACACGTCCGCGTAGGCCGACCGCCAACGCTCCACCTTGTCCAGCACGTCGCGCACGGTGATGCGCGGCATGCGGCCCGGCCGGTTCTCCATCGAGATCGGATAGTCCTCGCCGGGGTCACCGTAGGCGTCGATCAGCAGGTCGTGGAAGCGCCGATACGGGCCCACACGCTTGGGATTGGTGTAGCCCATCAGTGCGATCACCGGCCGGTTCAGCGCGACCGTCATGTGCAGCGGGCCGGTGTCGGGGGAGAGCACCAGCGCCGCCCCGTCGAGGATGCCGACGAGATTGCGGAGTCCCGAGCCGAGCGCCGATGTCACCGGCACGCGCGCACGGTCGAGGATGGCGCGCTCCGCGTTCAGCTCGCGCGCCGACTTCCCGCCCACGAGCACCGGCTGGAGCCCGAAGTCGCCGTGCAGTGCGTCAGCCACCTCCGCCCAGCGCTCGGGCAGCCAGTCCTTCTCGGCCTTGCTCGTCCCGACGACGATCGGCGCGATCGGGCGGTCGAACTTCGAGAGGAAGTCGCGCTGCCATGCGCGCTCATGCTCCCAGGGACCGAGGTCCCAGGTGACCGGCTCGTGCGGGATGTGCAGCGCCTCGAGGAACTC
>DASSIC010000586.1:0-2616 GCA_035692325.1 Gemmatimonadaceae bacterium
CGGGTCGTGAGCACCCATTCCGCCCGCTTCGTGACCAGTCCCCGGACCCCGTCCGGCGCCGGCGCGCGCGTGAATTCGAATAACGCCAACAACAACCGGACGCGACAGCGGGTCGGCGAAAAGGCGTAGTTCCCAAACTCCCCTGATCCCACGACGGCCCGCGAAGAACTCGCGGGCCGTCTGCTTTTGCGCCACGTCAACCAGGAAACCACCATGTGCTCGATCCTCGGACTGCTCGACCTCCCGCCCGGCGCCGACCTGCCGGCCCTGCGCCGCGATGCGCTCGACCGCAGCGCGCGCCAGCGCCACCGCGGCCCCGACTGGAGCGGCGTGCACGTCGATCCCGGCGCGGTGCTGGTGCACGAGCGCCTGGCCATCGTCGGCATCGGTTCGGGCGCGCAGCCGCTGAAATCCGCCGATGGCACGCTGGTGCTCGCGGTCAACGGCGAGATCTACAACCACCGCGAGCTGCGCGCCGAACTGCACGAGCGCTACGACTTCCAGTCCGATTCGGACTGCGAGGTGATCAACGCGCTGTACGCCGAGCACGGCGCCGGCTTCCTCGAGCAGCTCAACGGCATCTTCGCGTTCGTGCTGTGGGACCGCGCGAAGGGGCGCTACGTGATCGCGCGCGACACGGTCGGTGTGTGCCCGCTGTACTACGGGCGCGACGCGGCTGGCGTGCTGCACGTCGCGTCGGAGATGAAGGCGTTGCTCGGCACGGGCGCCGACATCCAGGTGTTCCCGCCGGGGCACGTGCTCGACAGCGCGGTCGGCGTGCCGGTGCCGTACTGGCAGCCGGCGTGGCGCGACCATGACGCGACGCTCGGCGTCGAGATCGGGCCGGGCACGCTGCGCGCCGCGCTCGAAGGCGCCGTGCATCGCCAGCTGATGAGCGACGTGCCGTACGGCGTGCTGTTGTCGGGCGGGCTGGATTCGTCGCTGGTGGCGGCGTGCGCGGCGAAGTTCGCCAAGCTCCGCGTCGAGAGCGGCGACACGGAAGAAGCCTGGTGGCCGAGGCTGCATTCGTTCGCGATCGGCCTGGAAGGCTCGCCCGACCTCGCCGCCGCGCGCATCGCCGCCGACGCGCTCGGCACCTCGCACCACGCCTTCACCTTCACCATCGACGAGGGCATCGACGCGCTGCCGGACGTGATCCGCCACATCGAGACCTACGACGTCACCTCGATCCGAGCGTCCACGCCGATGTACCTGATGGCGCGACGGATCAAGGCGATGGGCGTGAAGATGGTGCTGTCGGGCGAGGGCGCCGACGAGATCTTCGGCGGCTACCTGTACTTCCACAAGGCGCCGTCCGCGCGCGCCTTCCACGAAGAATGCGTGCGCAAGCTCGACGCGCTGCACCTGTACGACTGCAACCGCGCCAACAAGGCGATGGCGGCGTGGGGCGTGGAAGCGCGCGTGCCGTTCCTCGATCGCGAGTTCCTCGATGTCGCGATGGCGATGGATGCGTCGCACAAGCGCGTGCGTGCGGGGAAGATCGAGAAGGCGGTGTTGCGCCAGGCGTTCGACGGGGCGCTGCCGGAGCGCATCCTGTGGCGGCAGAAGGAGCAGTTCAGCGACGGCGTCGGCTATGCCTGGATCGACGCGCTCAAGGCGCATGCGGAGGCGACGATCACCGACGCAGAGCTGGCCGCCGCCGGCGACGAGTTCGCGTACAACACGCCGGCGACCAAGGAAGCGCTGTGGTATCGCCGCATCTTCGCGAAGCATTTCCCGGACGGGTCATGCGAACGCACCGTGCCCGGCGGCAAGTCCATCGCGTGCTCGACGCCCGCGGCGATCGAGTGGGATGCGGCGTTCGCGGCGGCGGATCCGTCAGGGCGCGCGGTGGCGGGGGTGCACCTGCAGGCTTTGGCGTGAAGACTTGTGGGAGGGCCGACAGGCCCGAAGCCACTGACGCATCGTCAGCTTCGGGCCTCCCGGCAATTCCACGAAATCTATTTCGATTCCAACGTCGCCAGCCACTCGTCATCCGAGCCCTCGTTGACGCCCTCGAACAGGAACGTCGACAGGTAGCGCTCGCCGGTGTCGGGGATCATCGCCAGCAGCACGCTGCCTTCGGGCAGGGTGATGGCGATGTCGAGCGCCGCGGCGAAGGTGGCGCCGCCGCTGATGCCGCAGAAGATGCCTTCCTGCTGCGCGAGAGCGCGCGCGGTGTCGCGTGCGTAGACCTCGTCGACCTTGACGATCTGGTCGTAGATGTCGCGGTTGACCACCGACGGGATGAAGTCCGGCGACCAGCCCTGGATCTTGTGCGGCTTCCACTCGTTGCCCGACAGCAGCGCGGCGCCGGCGGGTTCGGACACCGCGATCTTCAGGTCGGGGCGCGCGAGCTTCATCACTTCGCCGGCACCGGTGAGCGTGCCGCCGGTGCCATATCCGGTGACGAACCAGTCGAGGCGCTTGCCCGCGAAGTCCTGCAGGATCTCCGGCCCCGTCGTCGCGCGATGCCACGCCGGATTGGCCGGGTTGTCGAACTGCTGGGGAATCCATGATCCGGGGATTTCCTGTTGGAGCTTGGTCGCCCGGGCGATCGCGCCCTTCATCCCCTCGGCAGCGGGCGTAAGCACGACCTCGGCCCCAAGGGCCTTG
>DASSIC010000587.1:0-4533 GCA_035692325.1 Gemmatimonadaceae bacterium
GCGGAGTTCACCTTTTCCATCAAGGCGAGCCAGCGCATCACGCATCATGCGCGGCTCAAGCCCGAGTGCGCGGACGCCGTCGATTTCCTGCTGCAGAACACCGCGGTGCTCGGCGATCGCTGCGGCCCCATCCTCTTCCAGCTCCCGCCGAACCTCAAGAAGGACGTCGACCGGCTGCGGGGATTCCTCGGCCTGCTGCCGACTGGGCGCCGCTACACGATCGAGTTCCGCCACGAGAGCTGGTTCGACGAGGAGATCTTCGCCATCCTGCGCGACCGCGACGTCGCGCTCTGTGTGGCCGAGCAGGACGACTTCAAGTGCCCGGTGCAGTCGACGGCCTCGTGGGGGTATCTCCGTCTGCACCGCCTCGACTACGACGATGCCACCCTGGGCGAGTGGGCGAAGTGCGTTTCGGCGCAGCAGTGGAGCGAGACGTACATCTACTTCAAGCACGACGAGGGCAACGGCTCGGGCCCGCCGGCGGTGGACGCGTTCATGAAGGCCTGCGCGACGGCCTAGGCGAGCCACTCCTCGGCCGCGCGGCCGGCTTCCTCCAGCACGTCGGCGTCGGTGCGCCCCGACGACTTGAGCACGTGCCAGCTGTGGTCCGCCCCCTCCAGCCAGTGCATGCGGAAGTGAGGGCCGACGCGCGTCAGCACGGCTTCCATGAGGTCGCGGCGACAGAGCCCGTCACGCGTGCCGCTCAGGCAGAGCGTGGGCACCGTGATCCGCGGCAGGTGCGCATCGCGCAGCTGCTCGTGCTTCCCCTCGGGATGCAGCGGATAGGCGAGCAACAGGAGGCCGTCGCAGGCAAAGCCATCCGCGGCGAGCATGGACGCCGCGCGCCCGCCCATCGAGCGGCCACCGATGATCAGGCGCGTCGCTCCCGTCTCGCTCCGCACGCGGTCGACGACCGCCGCGATGCACTCCTGGAGCTTCGGCATCGGGTCGGGGCGACCGCTGCCGCGCTCCTTGTACAGGAAGTTGAAGCGCACGACGTCCATTCCATGTGCGCGCATCGTCGCGGCCGCGGCGGTGGTGGCGCGATCGGACATGCTGCCCCCTGCGCCGTGCGCGCAGACGAACACCGTCCCCGTCGGGCCTGACGTGGCCGGCTCGTAGAGCGCACTCGTCCGATCGGTGCCGACGTCCACCTTCCACGTCTGCGTGTTCATGATGACACCTGGAGTCGCAGCCCCATCTCGTCCACGAAACGGTGGCCGCCGGTGGGCTGGCCGTTGCGTGCCTCGACGCGCGTGAGCACGAGACGGTCCTTCGCACGGGTCATCCCCACGTAAAGCAGCCGCCGCGACTCCTCGACCTCGGCGCGCGACGCGGCGCGGCCCCTGGCCGGAGAGTCGCCCGGCAGCTCGCTGTCCTCGACGCCGATCACGTACACGCGTGAGAACTCCAGTCCTTTCGTGGAGTGCATCGTGAACAGGTTCACGCGGCCGCGCGCCGCGTCGAGGCCGTCGGACTTGGACAGCGCGATGCGCTCCAGGAACCGTGCGATCTGCTCGTGCAACGAGCCCTCGGCGCACTGGTCGATCAGCCGCCGCATCCGGGTCATCGCCGCCGGATAGCGCTCATCCGCCGTCTTTTCCGCGCCGGCTCGTACGCGCTCCATCATCTTCGCCCCGCCAAGCCAGTCGATGAGCTGGTGGACCGTGGGAAGCGAGGGATCTCCGGCGAGCTCGCGCTCCGCCTCGTATGCGTCGAGGCAGTCGCTGAAGCGCCCGAATGCATACGGCCGGCAGAGCCCGCGCAGCAGCTCGGCTTCGGGACCAGGATCACCCGGCCACAACGCCAGCGCGATGCCGAGGTTGTCCAGGAGGTTCACGAGCGACGTCTTGCGCGTCACCTCAGCGCTCAGATCATGCAGAGCCAGGCAGACGCGCGCGAGCGTGCGCGTGTCGTCGAGCGCCCGATGCGAGGTGCCCGTGTCGATGCCGAAGCACCGCGCGAGATCCGCCAGTTTTGCGCTCGTGGGCTGCAGCGAGCGCGCCAGCGGCAACGTGTCGTAGCTCGACGACCCCGCGGCGCCGCCAAGGCGCCGCAGAATCGGAAAGTCGAACCCAAAGCCGTTGTGGGCCACGAGCACGTCGTCGCCGCAGAAGGCGCGATACTCCGGCCACACGTCGGCGAAGCAGCGCTCACCGGCCACCATCTCGTCGGTGATGTGGTGCGCCTTGCGCGCCGCGGGCGAGATGGGTCCCTCCGGACGAACGAGCGACACCCATTCGTCCACGATCATCCGATCGCGCACGCGCACTGCCGCGATCTCGACGACCTCCGCGGTGTCGACGTGCTTGTCGGTCGTCTCGATGTCCACGGCGGTGAAGCTCGTCAGCCGGTTGGCGACGTCGCCGGCGTGCAGCAGCTGCAGCGCCTTGAACAGCGCGAGCGGCAGTCCGAGCGACGGCGCATCCTCGGCGACGATCCGCTCCGCGTCGGCGGGCGGGACGTCGCCGAGCTGGACGCGGTGGATGCCGGCGCCGACGAGCAAGCCCTTCAGCCCGATCTCGGCGCCGTGCGCGCGCGCGAGCCACACGGGGCGCCCGGACACCTGCACGTCGCGCAGGCGCGTGCCCAACCGCACGACCTCCTCATGCGCCATCGGATCGGTGAGCTCATCGTGATGCTCCTCGAGCACGGAGCGCGACGGACCGATCCGGTTCGCGAGCAGCTCCTCCACAAGCCGCATCAGCGTGTCGTGCCGATGTCCGATGGCGCCGAGGTTGCCGAGGGTACACAGTGCGCGCCGGATGGCGCGTCCTTCGGCGTGCTGGCGTGGCAGCTCGCGTGCACGGCGCTCGAGCTCCTCGCGCAGGGTACGGCGTCCTTCGTCGGCCGAAGCGCGTATCATGTCCAGCAGCGTGGACGGCAGCACGGCGGCGAAGAAGCTCTCCTCGTGCAGATCGTCCGGCGTGGTGATCACGCGCAAGGCCGCCAGCACGTAGGCGACCACGCGATCCTCGGCGATGGCGTGACCGGATGCGAGCCGGCACGGCACGCCGGCTGCGAGCAGGCGTGCTTCCGCCGCCTCGCCGATCTGGTGCTTTCGGTAGAGGAGCGCGATGTCGCCCCAGCCGATCCCGTGCGACTCGCGGTCGCGGCGGATGTCGTCGATCACCCACGCGAGCTCGGCATCTTCGGTGGGAAAGCCGACGGCCGTCACCGCAAACGGCGAGTGGCGATCGGCCGCGATCTCCTTGCGCTGCTCGAACAGCGGCTCGTTGACCTCGATCAGCCGACGCGCCACCGCGAAGATCTCGTGGGAGCAGCGACGATTCTCCTGCAGACTGACGCTCGTGGCGAGCTGGAAGTCGTTGAGGAAGGTGCGGAAGACTCTCGGGTCGGCGCCCGTCCACGAGAAGATGGACTGCTCCTCGTCGCCGACGGCGAACACGTGGCCGTGGTCGCGGGCGAGGGCGCGCACCACCTGATACTGGTACGGGTTGAGGTCCTGGAACTCGTCCACCAGCACGCAGTCCCAGCGCGCCCGCACGCGATGCACCACGTGGGGATCGTCGAGCAGCTCGGCGGTGCGGATGACGAGCATGTCGAAGTCCACGACGTTGCGCCGAGCGAGGTAGTCCTCGTACCGCGCGAAGGCGTCGGCGTCCTCGCGACGGGTGAACGGCTCCTTGCGGAAGCGGTAGCCCGTGAAGCGCTTGAGCAGCGTACCGTGCCACCTCGGGCTCTGGCCGATGCGCCGCAGTACGATGCGCTGGACGACGTCGTCGGCGATGCCGAAGCCCGGCTGGATGCCGATGCGCGAGCCGAACTCGCGCAGGAGCTCGGCACAGAAGGCGTGAATCGTCCCCGTCTTCACCTGCGCGGCGTGCTCGCCGAGTGTCCGCTGGACACGCTCGGCGATCTCCCCCGCCGCCTTGTTCGTAAAGGTGAAGGCACAGATGCGCTCCGGCGGGAGCTCCAGCTCCTCGAGCAGGTACCGGATGCGCTCGATGAGGCAGAACGTCTTGCCGGCGCCGGGCCCCGCGAGCACGAGCAGCGGCCGGGCCGCGGCCTCGATCGCGGCGCGCTGCGATTCCGAAGGGACGCGGCCCGGCGACAGCGGCTGGGCGAGCGTGGGCCGGATGGTCGTCATGGACAACGAAAGCTAGGGTGTCGACGTCCGGACGACAGGGCGAATTCGTGCGACCGGTGGCCGAGGGCAACGCTCCGCCGCCGGCGGGCGTAGGACTGGGAAGCGCCCAGCCGCACGGGTCGCGAGAACCCCATCCCACGCCGGAGCCATGTCCACCACCCGCCGAGACTTCCTCAAGTCGGGCGCCGTCGCCGCCGCCGCCACGATCGTCGGCCCGCGCCTGCTCTCCGCCTCCGACACCCTGGAGCGCGCGCCACTGCTCGCCGCGCCCGGCGCCGATTCCTTCGCGCTCGATCTCGCCGCCGAGGCGCTCAACGCGGCGAAGGACGCCGGAGCGTCGTATGCCGACGTGCGCATCGGACGCTATCGGCGGCAGTCGGTGAACACGCGCGAGCGCCGCATCACCGGCGTGGCGGACTCCG
>DASSIC010000588.1:0-3737 GCA_035692325.1 Gemmatimonadaceae bacterium
CCGCCGAGCAGCGTGTTGGCGCGCCGCACGTCGCGCAGCGAGCGCTCTCGCAGCGCGGGGTCCGTGCGCGGATCGTCGAGGTGCTCGAAGCCGCGGCGACGGCGGGGGACCAGCGCCACCTCAGCGCTCGAGCTGCGCGTAACCGCCGCGATAGTAGAGCAGGGGGCGCGCGTCACGCGCGGTGGCCCGTTCCACCTCGCCGATGAACAGCGTGTGATCGCCCGACTCGTGCTGTGCGACGCGGAGGCACTCCATGTGGGCCAGCGCGTCCGAGAGCAGCACGACGCCACTCTCGCCGCGATCGTATCCGATTCCCTCGAAGCGGTGCGACGACTCCATCGCCGCGAAGCGGCGCGACAGCGCCTCCTGATCCGACGCGAGGATGCTGACGCCGAAGCGCTCGGCGCGGCACAGCGCGCTGTACATGGACGCCGCGTGATCGATGCAGACGGAGATCAGCGACGGCGCGAGGCTCACCGACGCGAACGCGCTCACCGTCATCCCCAGGTCGCGCCCCTGCTCGTCGAGCGTGGTCACGACGGTGATGCCGGAGGCGAACCGGCCGAGGACGCTGCGAAAGGAATCCGGGTCGATCGTCATGCGCCGGGAGTGGTGGTGGGACCGGAATGTCGAAAGAGATTCAGCAGGTATGCGGGGCGCAACACCTCGCGCGCCGGCACGAAGTCGCCGGTGACGCCGACGAGCAGGTCCGCCATGTCCTTCCGCGCCTCGAGCGTGCGTGCGAAGTGGTTGATCGCTGGCGCGAAGCCGACGGCGGAGCTGATGAGACGCTCGACGATCCACTTGCCCCTGAACTCGGCGCGCCGCGCGCGCTCGTAGCCCGCGAGGGCGTGGTTCGCGTCACGGGCGGACGATGCGCCGAGCGCCGCGATGGCGAAGGGGGCGAGCATCTCGCCGCCGCGAAGCGCCGCGTAGATCCCCTCGCCGGTGAAGGGATCGAAGAAATCGGCGGCGTCACCCACGAGCGCTGCGCCGGGCAGCCAGGCTCGGCGAGCGTGCGATGCGAAGGGCCCGGTGGCGAGCACCGGCGACACCCGCCGCGCACCGCGCACGCGCGGCGCGAGCTGCGGCCGCTCGCGCAGCCACCTCTCGAAGAAGGCCGTGCGGTCGGCGCTCACTTCGCGGGCGTAGCGCGACGGCACGACCATCGCCACGTTGGTGAGCCCGGCGTCCACCGACGCGAGGCCGACGTATCCCACGTCGCGCTCGACGTGCATCTCCCCCCACGCCGTGACGTCGCCGAAGTTCTCGTAGTGTGCCACGAGGGCCAGCCGCTTCGGCCAGCGCCGCGTGCGGGCGAGGCCGAGGCGCCGCGCCACGACCGAGCGCAGTCCGTCCGCACCCACCACGAGCCCGGCGTCGATGGTGCTGCTCGCGCCCAGCGCGTCGAGCGCGCGCACGCCGGTCACGCGCCCCGCGGCGTCGCGCGTCACGTCGGTGACACGCATGCCTTCGCGCACCTCGGCGCCGGCGTTCCGCGCGCAGTCGAGCAGGATCGGGTCGAGGATGGTGCGCCGGAGCGCCAGGCCCCGATCGCGGAAGGCGCGGTAGCCGTGCGACGCCACGAAGTCCCCGCGGATGAGCGCGCCGTTGGGCGCGCGCACGGTCATGCCGGCAAGATGCGCGGCGCCAGCCAGCTCCACTCGTTCCAGGGCGCCCATCGCGCTGAGCAATCGCGACGCCTGTGGGCTGAGATACTCCGCACACGGCTTGGGGCGCGGGAAGGTCGCGCGGTCGAGCACGAGCACGCGCGCTCCAGCACGCGCCAGCGCGAACGCGGTGGATGCACCCGCAGGCCCGCCTCCCACGACGACCGCGTCCCGCGCCCGGTCCCTTCGCGTGATGCTCACCAGACGAAGGCTAACAGCGTGGCCGACACGGCGCCCGCGAGCGTGGCGAGCAGATTCACCGCGTCGTTGTCCACCGCTGCCATGCCGCCCACGTGCCGGGTGACGGTCCCGCAATCGTGGCGACGACGCTCGGTCGCGCGTGAGCACTCGTCGCACCAGCGCCGGTCCTGGGCGACGGCACCGAGCAGGGTATCCGTCATCGCCCCCACACACCCGGCCGCCGTGACGGCAGCGAAGTGGTCGGAGAGGCCCAGCAGTCGCGCGATGATGGCGATGCCGAGCGCCCCGGCGATCATGGCGACGATGCCGGCCGCCGATAGTGCGCCCGACGTCCCCGGCGGCACCGCGCGGAAGGTCAGCGCGGCGCGAGGCACGCCACCGAAGAGCGTGCCGATCTCGGTGGCCCAGGTGTCGGCGGTGGCGGCGGCGAGGGAGCCGGCCGCGGCCGCGGCGAAGAGGCGCGCCGAGCTCTGGTCCGCTGCCAACACGCCGAGACAGCACAATGCGAACACGCCGCCGTTCGCCAGGACCTGCGTCGCGTCGCGTGCGCCCCCCTTCTCGACGATCCCCGCCGTGCGACGTGCCTTCTCGGCGCTCCCGGCGTGCGAGAGCAGCGAAGAGAGCACGAAGTACAGCACGAGGAGCGCCCCCCACCCCCAGTCGGCTGCGACTGCCGTCATGCCGACCGCCGAGGCGGCCACCGCGCCGGAGGTGGACAGCGAACCCGATCTGCGGGCCACCAATGCGATGGCGACGGCGGCGAGCAGGCCCAGGGCGGCGCGGGAAAGCGTGTCCGGCATCTGTCCGTGGTGGATTGGCGGACCGGCAAGGTCACGACCGCACTCTCGAAACGCCAGCCAGCCCTCGGTCAGGGGGTTACCCGGCGCCGAAAGGAACCACGGCGGAAGCGTGAAAACGCAAGGGCTGCAAGGGATTGAGCGGCCTTCCCGTTCCAGCTAGCTTGTTCGACCACCTGTGCAGGTCCTGCCGCCGCTGTCCCCTGAGTTGTGCATGCTCGCTACGGTCGACGCCCTTCTCCCGCTCAGCCTCCTCGAAGCCGTCCGTGATGTCGACACTCCCGAGGGAGTGCTCGAAGCCGAATTCGTGGACGAGCTTCGCAACAAGCGTTTCGGGCTGAGCGACACGGTCTACACGCAGATCAAGCGCTACTCCGAGGCCGTGCGAAAGAACCAGCGCACGGCGCAGGACGAGGCAGTCGCGCTCGCGCGCCTCATCGGCCGCCGTCCCGACGCCGAGGCCGTGCTGCGCGCCGCCGGCCGCTACCTCGCGCACGAAGCGTATCACACGGTGCCGGCGGTGACGCGGACGCTGGTGCGCGTGCTCCCGTCGTTCATCGCCCGCCCGATGGCGCTGCGCCGCGTACGTCGGCTGGCACAGCGCTACCTGAACGCGAATGTACGCCGAGTCGGGACGTACGTGCTGCTTGAGGTGCCGCGCTCCGTGACGCTGGGCGTCGCCCCGGGGAGCACGGGCTGCACCTTCTACGAGGCCACGCTCCGCGAGCTGATGCGACTGCTCGTCGGCGCGACGGGCGCAGTGGAGCACACGCGCTGTGCGGGTCGTGGGGAAGGGGCATGCGAGTGGCGCGCCGATTGGCGCGGGGCCACGGCCTGAGCGCCGCGCGGACCGCATGTTGACGCCATCCACCCTTCCCGACCTCCAGCGTGCCATCGCCGAGGCGGGCATGGATGGCTGGCTGCTGTTCGACTTCCAGGGGTGCAACCCCATCGCCACCGGACTCCTCGGACTCCGCGGCATGGTCACCAGGCGGATCTTCGTGTGGGTGCCGCGCGAGGGTGTGCCGAGCGCGCTGGGGCATGCGATCGAGCCGGGTCCGTGGATCGG
>DASSIC010000589.1:0-5551 GCA_035692325.1 Gemmatimonadaceae bacterium
TGCGCGATCAGGACCTGCGCGGGAGCGCCACGGTGAACAGCGAGCACTTCGACCTGAACGAGTGGCGCTCGAACGAGAAGACGACCGAGGTCATCCCCGTGCCCCCGCACGTCGACTTCGCGTTGAAGGCGTCGGCGGCCAAGGTCACCTACGCCGCGATCACGGCCGCCAACGTGCACGGCGATCTGCGCGTGAAGGACCAGCGTGTGACGCTGAACGAGCTGCGGATGGAGACGCTGCGCGGCACCGTGATCGCGAACGGCTACTACGAAACGACCGTCCCCGGCCGACCCACCTTCGATTTCGATCTGCGTCTCGCCGCCGTGGACATTCCTTCGGCGTTCACGGCGCTCACCACCGTGCAGAAGCTCGCGCCCATCGCGCGGTGGGCGCAGGGTGGACTGTCGGGGACGATCGGCCTCAAGGGGCCGCTGGGCACCGACATGACACCCGTCTTCACCGCCCTCACCGGCAAGGGGGCGATCGAGACCGATCGCCTGGTCGTGGAAGGAGCGCCGCTGCTCGACAAGCTTGCGGACGCGGTCAAGCTCGACCAGCTCCGCAAGCCGTCGCTCGGCGTGGTAAAGGCATCGTTCGACGTCGCCGACGGTCGAGTGCACGTGAAGCCGTTCGTCGTGCAGATGGGCGGCATCGACATGACCGTCGCCGGCTCCAACGGGATCGATCAGTCGCTGAAGTACGACCTCTCGCTCGCGGTGCCGCGCACTGCCCTGGGCGCCGCCGGCACCAGTGCGGTCGCGAAGCTCGCGTCGCAGGCGGGCAAGCCCGGGGCAGATCTCGGCGCGGGGGAAGCGGTGCAGCTCGGCGCGCAGGTGACGGGCACCGTCACCAATCCCTCGGTGAAGCCCAGCTTCGCCGGCATGGCGGCGTCGGTTCGCGACGCGGCAAAGAGCGCGGTGCAGCAGGAGGTCGCCACTCGCACGGCCGCCGTGAAGCAGCAGGCCGACTCCGCCGCCGAGCAGGCACGCGCCCGCGCGCGGGCGGAGGCGGAGCGGATCGTGGGTGAAGCCGAGCGTCAGGCGGCGACGATTCGCGCCGACGCGCGCACGCTCGCGGCGAAGGCGCGCACGGAGGGACATGCGCGCGCCGACTCCCTGATGGCGCGCGCCACCAACCCCGCGTCGCGCATGGCCGCCCAGGTGGGCACGGACCGCCTGCGTCGCGAAGCCGATCAGCAGGCGGATCGGATCGTCCGCGAGGCGGATGCGCGGGCGGACGCACTCGTCGCGCAGGCGAGAAAACAGGCGGACGCGCTGACGGCGGCGAAGGGCTGACGAGGCACGCAGGGCTCTTTCATCAGCCCGCTTGGGGCCGGCGCGAGCGCCGGCCCCCTTGCCGAAATCCCCGGCAAAGTTCAGGGTTATTCCCGACGTGCGTTCGTCTTTGGGCGGCGTAGCCTAATAACGATCAGACGGTCTCGGCAGCTCCCCCTAGGGAGATCAGGCAACATGAGGTGCATCGCCGGCAGTCGTTTTTTCGTTTCCGTGCTCGCCGCGTGGTCGCTGTCCGCGGCGTGTACGACAGAGAAGATCGTGTACCGCGAAGGGACGAACTTCGCCGCGCCGCCCACGAACGCGGCAAACTTCATCGGGTACTACGACGCGGCCAACAAGCGCACCGTGTGCGGCTCGTGCCACGTCGACGCGCAGACGCGCTGGGCGTCCACGAAGCATGCGAGTGCCTGGGCGGATCTCCAGGCGAGCGGGGGCGCGGCCGGATTGTGTGAGGCCTGCCACACGGTCAACAACCTTGGCAACGCGACCGCGGACACGTCGGTCGGGTATCGCACGACGAAGGACGAGCGGTATCACGACGTGCAGTGCGAGAGCTGCCACGGTCCGGGGCTGACCCACGCGAGCAGCCCGACGTCGTCGAATCGCCCGCTCGCGTCGATCGCGGTGGCGCCCGGCGCGGCCAACGGGTGCGGCGAGTGCCACACCGGGGTGCACAGCCCGTTCGTCGACGAATGGAAGCTCGCGAACGAGGCGGGGTTGTCGCACAGCATCGTGCAGTCCGGCACGGTGGGCAACACCGACAAGACCTGCGTCGGCTGTCATACCGCGCAGGGGGCGCTGGAGAAGTTCGGGGTGACCAGCAACTACGCGGAGAAGGTGCCCGCCGCGTCGCTGACGAACGCCAACGCGCTGCCGCTCGTGTGCGCCACCTGCCACGACCCGCATGGCTCGGCGACCAACGACCACCAGCTCCGCTTCTCCATCAGCGCAGCCGACATCGACGAGAACCTGTGCATGAAGTGCCACCAGCGGCGGGCGGATCCGTCGCAGGTCACGACGCGCAACAGCGTGCACTCGCCCGAGGGGCCCACGCTGCTGGGGCTCGCCGGCTGGTTCCCGCCGGGCATGAGCGCCGACGACTCCATCGTCGGCACGCACGGCACGCCGTCGGCGAATCCCAAGCTGTGCGCGACCTGTCACGTGGCGCGGTTCACGGCCACCGACAAGGCGTCGGGCAAGTTCGTCATGCAGAGCACGGGGCATCGGTTCATCGCCGCGCCCTGCGTGGATGCCAACGGCGTGCCCACCACCGCTCAGGACTGCGACATCACCACGAAGACCTTCCGATCCTGCGTCTCGAGCGGCTGTCATGCCTCCGAGGCGGTGGCCCGGAACCTCTACATGACGGACTCGACGCGCATACGGCAGCTCGTCACCTCCGCCAACTCGTCCATCAACCAGGTCAAGGCGAAGAACCCGGCGGCGTGCACGCTCGGCGGGAAGATCTACACCTCCTGCCTCGGCGCGCAGTTCAACGTGTCGCTGGCCAGCGCACCGGGTGGCTTCGTCCACAACCCCTTCCTGCTCGAGCGGCTTCTCACGGCGTCGATCAACCAGCTCAAGGTGGACTACGGCGTCGTGCCGGCGGCCTCGGTATCGCTCGTGCCGCAGTTCGTCCTCCCGTCGAAGTCGTCGACCAGCAGCGAGATGCAGCGATAGACGACGGGAGGTGACGTGACGTGCACCTGGAACCGGACGGCACCTCCCCGCGCCGTCCGGTTCCGCATCGTACCACAACGCGGATGATGACCCGGTGATCGCGGCGCTGCTCCTCTTCCTGCAGCAGGGTCCCGACTCGCACTACGCGGGGGGCGCTTCGTCGCGCACCGCGGGCACGACCGCGCTCGCCGGCCACTTCTTTCGCTTCCTGTTCTCCACCGTGCCGCAGTGGGTGCAGCTCGCCGGAATCTTCATCGGCGTGCCGGTGGCGATCATCGTGGTCTGGCAGCTCTGGAAGCGCCGGCGCGCGCTCTGGTCGTGGTGGCTCACGAAATCCGTCGCGTTCCGCGCCGTCATGCTCGCCGCGCTGTTCCTCGTCGCGAGCGCCGGACTCGGCTCCGTGCTGTACGGCTACAACTACATGATGCACGAGAACGACTTCTGTCAGTCGTGTCACGTCATGGATGCCCCCTGGAACCGCTTCCAGGTGAGCGCCCACAAGAACATCCAGTGCCACGGCTGCCACCGGCAGCCGATGTACGTGAGCACGAAGGAGCTGTTCTGGTGGGTCGTCGAGCGGCGCATGGCCGTGCCGGCGCACGACAAGGTGCCGACGGCGGTGTGCAGCGAATGCCACATGCGCACGGGGACCGACTCGGCGCGCACCCTGGTCACGCTCACGGCGGGCCACGCCCTGCACCTCCAGTCCGACTCGTCGGCGCTGGCGAAGGTGGAGTGCGTGACCTGTCACGGGCGCGACTTCCATCAGTTCAAGCCGACGAGCACGAGCTGCGCCCAGAGCGGGTGTCACATGAACAAGCCCGTCAACCTGGGCGCGATGTCGCGGCAGGGATTCATGCACTGCACGTCGTGCCACGACTTCAAGGGTCTCGTGCCCACGGGCACGACGGTCCAGCAGGCGAAGCTGGCGCTCGTGCCGAAGGCGATGGACTGCTTCTCCTGCCACACGATGACCGACGAGATCCGCCGCTTCGACCTGGCGGCGGACAAGCACAAGGGCAACTGCGGGATGTGCCACAACGTGCACAAGCAGACCACCCCCGCCGACGCCTACAAGTCGTGCGCGACGGCGCAGTGCCACGCGAACGCCGATACCCTGACGGCGTTCCATCGCGGCCTCGGCACGCATTCGCTCGACCGGTGCAGCGCCTGCCATCAGGCGCACAGCTGGAAGGTGAAGGGGACGAACTGCGTCGCCTGTCATCAGGGGATCAATCAGGATCGGCCGCGCGCGCAGCGATCGGCCTCGGTGCAGCGGCCGGCGCCGATCCGGCGGATCGGGCGGCACACATCGCGGACGCAGCGCTTCGTGCGACTCGCCGGATTCATCGCTCCGCCTCCCACGGTGCGGCACGACGACCGCGCTGCGCGCACATCCCGCCCGGTCACCACGCTCGTTCCGGCATTGGATACGACGTTCCGGCACTCTCGCCACAAATCCGTGTCGTGCCAGACCTGCCATGCGGTCACGAGCACGCACGGTGGACTCAAGTTCACACGCCCCGCCGGCTGCAACGCGTGTCATCACAGCCCGAAACAGCGGACGCCGTGCGTGAAGTGTCACACCAGGCTGTCGGTCGACCAGCGCACGATGCCCATGACCTTCGCCATCTCGGCGCGGCGCGAAGCGGTCACCCGACCCGTTCCCTTTGCACACGAACGGCACGGTGCTCTGGCGTGCGCGCGCTGTCATGGCCAGGGCAGCGATCGCCCCGTCACGGCGACGTGCGGCGACTGCCATGCCGCGCACCACGACGCGGCCGCCGACTGCGCGACGTGCCACACCACGGCCCGCACCGGACACGATCGCGCCTCGCACGAAGGATGCGCGGGCTGCCACACCGATGCGACGGTGGCCGCGCTTCCCGCAGCGCGTGGCGTGTGCCTCACCTGCCATCAGGCGCAACGCGCCCACTTCCCCGCCGGTGACTGCGCCACCTGTCATGCCCTGGCCAACCACGGCATGATGAGCGCCGGCCGCCGGAGCGCGTCGCGGTGAGACGCGTCGCGCTCCTCGGCCTCGCGTGGCCCGCGCTGCTCGCGGCCCAGGGCGTGAGGATCACCGGCGTCACCAGCACGCAGCTGATCGAGCTGCGCCGACTCGTGCTGGACTCCGCCGACGCATCGACGATCGCCGGCACGGGCGAATGGCGCACGACCAGCGAGGGCGTGCCCGCGTTGTGTCCCGCAACGTCGACGTTCTGCACCTTCGAGCGCTCGGGCGACCGCGTGAGTGCCGCGCCGGTGCTCCAGGATCTTACCATCGCCGCGTGGGGATGGCGCGAGGGATTCAGCATGCACGCCAACCTGCGTGCACGCGGCCAGCTGTGGTCGCGCGAGGGATTCGTCTATCCTCGCGCCAACGACCGTTTCGACGCCCTCGAGGCGTACGCGGAGCTCGACCGTTCGGCCTGGCGCGGCCGCCTGGGCCGGCAGTGGATCACCGGCGGTCTGGGGGCATACGTCTTCGACGGAGGCGACGCGCTGTGGCGCGGCGACGCCTTCTCGCTCGAAGGGTGGGGCGGCCGAGCGCTCGTCGCCGGACTGGCGGAGCC
>DASSIC010000590.1:0-6580 GCA_035692325.1 Gemmatimonadaceae bacterium
ATCGCGCGTGATGCCGAAGATCGCCGGGATCGAGTCGACGGCGAAGATCAGGTCGGTCGTCTCCACCAGCAGCAGCACCAGAAAGAGCGGCGTCGCGTAACGCTTGCCGTTCTCCACGGCGAAGAAGTGCTTGCCCCGATAATCGTGCGTCACCGGCAGGAACCGCCGGACCCACTTCACGACCGGGTTCTGCTCCCCGTCGAACTCCTCGTCCTGCTTCACCGCCATGCGGACGCCGGTCACGACGAGGATGGCGCCGAAGATGTAGATGATCCACTCGAACCGCGCGAGCAGCGCCGCGCCGACGCCGATGAACACGCCGCGCATCACGAGCGCGCCGAGAATCCCCCAGAACAGCACGCGATGCTGGTACTTCGCCGGCACGGCGAAGTACTGGAAGATCAGCACGATGACGAAGATGTTGTCGACGCTGAGCGACTCCTCGATCACGTAGCCGGTGAGGAACGTGAGCGCCGTCGCTCGATCGGCGAACCAGGCGAGGCCGGCGGCGAAGAGCAGGGCGAGTCCCACCCAGATCGACGTCCACAGCGCGGCTTCCTTCGCTTTCACGACGTGCGGCGTCTTGTTGAACACGCCGAGGTCGAGCGCCAGCATCGCCAGCACGAAGGCGACGAACCCGACCCAGAACCAGATGTTGGTGGCGACCATGGAGCGCAGGATCCTCGGAATCGGTGAGCCGGATACACGACGGGCGAGCCACTACGGCACGGTCCGTGTCCGTAGTGGTCTCGCCCAAGGCTCGACTGCGCCCCTCAGCCGACCGGAGGCGCTCGCGCGCCCCGTCTTGACGATCGGCTGTTCCGTCGCGCCATTCCCGAGCGCGACGGCCGGCTACTCCCCACTGCCCCTGAACGCTCACCAGTTTGCCCGCGTCCGTCAAGCGCCCCTATCGTCCCCGCCGTCGACGCCGCAGTCTCCCGCATGCCCATTCTCCGCTCCGGCGCGCGCCGTCGCGTCGCATCCGTCGTCGTCGCGCTGACGCTCGCGTCGCCCTCCCTCGCCCGCGCCATGCAGCAGTCCGGCTCCACTTCCGCGCCCACTCTCGCACCTGCTCCGGCACCACTGCCCGCGCTGGCCATCGTGAATGCCCGCGTGTGGACCGGCGACCCGCATCGTCCCTGGGCCGACGCCGTGCTCGTGCGCGGCGAGCGCATCGAGGCGGTCGGTTCGAGTGCGGAAGTGAAGAAACGAGCGGGCCCCTCGATCAGGACGCTGGACGTCCGGGGCATGATGGTCACCCCCGGGTTCATCGACGCGCATGTGCACTTCCTCGACGGGGGCTTTGCGCTCTCGTCGGTGCAGCTCCGCGACGCGCGCACGAAGGCCGAGTTCGTCGAGCGAATCCGCGTCTTCGCCCGCACGATTCCCGCCGGTACCTGGATCCTCAACGGCGATTGGGATCATACGAGCTGGGGGGGCGAGCTGCCCGACCGCAGCTGGATCGACTCGGTCACGCCGAACAATCCGGTGTGGATCAACCGGCTCGACGGGCACATGAACCTCGCCAACTCGCTGGCGCTGCGGGCGGCGAAGATCACGCGCGATACGAAGGATGTGGACGGTGGCACCATCGTGCGCGATGCGGCCGGCGAACCTACCGGAGTGCTCAAGGACAACGCGATGGAGCTCATGTCGAGCGCCATCCCGGAGCCGAGTCCGGCGATGAGCCTGCGCGCGCTCGATACGGCCATGACGTACGTCGCCGAGCGCGGTGTGACCAGCGTGCATCACATGGGAACGTGGAACGAGCTCGCCGTCTTCGAGCAGGCCCACCGCCAGCACGCGCTGCGCACCCGCATCTCGGCGGCGGTTCCACTCTCCACATGGCAGCGGCTCCGTGATACGGTCGCCGCGCGCGGCCGTGGCGACGCGTGGCTTCGCATCGGCGGGCTGAAGGGCTTCGTCGACGGCTCGCTGGGATCGCATACCGCGGCGATGCTGGAGCCCTTCACCGACGCGCCGAACGACCGCGGGCTCCTCGTGAACACGCCGCAGGATCTGTATGCCTGGACGTCGGGCGCCGACAAGGCGGGGCTGCAGGTGATGGTGCACGCGATCGGCGACCGCGCAATCCGGTCACAATTGGACATCTTCAGCCGCGTCGCGACCGAAAACGGCGCGCGCGATCGTCGCTTCCGCATCGAGCATGCGCAGCACATCGCGCCGGCCGACATCCCGCGCTTCGCTAAGCTGGGCGTGATCGCCAGCATGCAGCCGTATCATGCGATCGACGACGGCCGCTGGGCCGAACGGGTCATCGGCCCGGAGCGCGCGAAGGGCACGTACGCATTCCGTTCGTTGCTCGATCAGGGCGCGACGCTCGCCTTCGGCAGCGACTGGTTCGTCGCGCCGCCGACGCCGCTCGTGGCGATCTACGCGGCCGTGACGCGCCGCACGCTCGACGATCGTCACCCGGATGGCTGGGTGCCCGAGCAGAAGATCACGGTGGAGCAGGCGCTGCGCGCACACACCAGCGGCGCGGCCAAGGCGGGCTTCACCGAACGCGATGTCGGCACGCTCGCGCCCGGCATGCTCGCCGACCTGGTGCTGATCGACCGCGACATCACGCGCGTGCCGCCGGAAACGATTCGCGATGCGAAGGTCGTGCTGACCCTCGTCGGGGGGCGCGTCGTGTACGACCGCGACGGGATCACCCGCTGACGCTCGGTGCACCGCGGCGCGGAACGTGCGCCGGTGCGGCATACCTCGGCAAGGAGACGATCCGTGCATCGGCACAGCGGAGCAGCGCGCGTGGTTCTCGGCGTCGTGCTGTGCATTGGCATCTCGTGCAAGCCGCAGCCGCCCGAATCCCGGGGCAGCTCCACTCGTTCGGTGGGCTCGGTGATCGTGCGCAGCCCGAAGGACACCACGGCGCCGGTGCCGCCGGATACCGTGCTGCCGAAGCTCGTGAAGCTGGAGCAGGAGGCACGTGCGATCGCGAGGCAGGACGGCTGCGCCAGCGCAAGCGCCTGCCGCACCGCTCCGGTCGGTTGGCGCGGATGTGGCGGTCCGCGCAGCTACGTGGTCTTCTGCGCCGCGACCACCGACACCGTCGCCCTCTTTCGCAAGCTGAAGGAGTTGGAGGATGCCGAGCGGGCGTACAATGCCTCATCCGGGATGATGAGCACCTGCGAGCTCCGCATGCCACCGGGCGTGAGACTGGAGGGCCGCAGCTGTCGCGAGGCGCCCGCCGGGCCCTGACGTCGCTCCGCCGCTACTTGGTGCAGGCCGAGAGCGACGCCGGCAGCCCGTTGATCGTGCCGAAGCCGCCGATGCTCACGTTCGTGGAGATGACCGCGTTCACGGTCGTCGTGCACACGCCGGTGAACTTGAATCCCTCCTGCACCGTGAACGTCGAGTTGTCGAACAGACGGAGCTCGCCCGTACGCAGGCTCATGTCGGTGAACAGCGTGAGCGACGCCGTGTTGCCGACCTGCACCGAGCTCATGACGTCCACTGGCCCGTTCGACATCTCGACCTTGGCGCCGCTGGCGAGATCGAGTGACAGCTTGTCCGAAGTGAACGCGACCGGTCCCTTGAACGACACGACGTCCTGACGGTTCTCCACGCTCGCCTGCGCGAAGCTCGCGGCGCCCGGCGCGACGCTGATCGTCTGCGCCTTCGACCCGGCGAAATGGGTGAGGTGCGACCCGCTCGTGGAGAGTACCGCACCCTGGCCGCTGCGCACGTCGAGGTCTGCGTACAGAAACAGCTCGCCACTGGGGAACGACCAGCTTCCGGCTCCAGTGAAGAACGCGTTGCCCGACAGCATCACGGCATCCGCTGCCACGCTGCCTCCACCGTCGAACGTCGCGTCGCCATCGATCTGGAGGATGGATCCCGCGGCGAACGAGACGTTCGCCTGCACGCGGCCGAGCGTCGCGCGCCCCGCCACGTGGAGCTGGCCTCCGCTGACGACGTCCAGGCTCGACGGCGTGATCACCGCATCCGACCCGACATAGAGCGTGCCGGCCGTCGTCACCTTGCCGCCCGTGAGCGACGCACCACCATTCGTCACGAGCGTGGCGTTCGCGCTGATCGAGAGCTCGCCGTTCCCTGAAGCGTCCAGCGTGTCCGTCGTCGCGTACGTGCCCACCGTCGCCCGGCAGATGACGCGCAGCTCCTTCGTCGACAGCGTGTCGAGCGTTGCGGCGTCGCCGCCGCAATAATCGATGCGTCCCACGTCCAGCCGATCGAACTGCCCCGTCACGCGCGTCCCCGTTCCTCCACCGGCGACGACGCGACCATTCGTCACACTCGCCGTCGCGGCCGAAATGCTCCCGGTCGTCGTGAGCGTGTAGCCGTTCAGGTCCACGGCGGCGTACTGCTGCACCATGAGCGCAGCGAGCTGCGCATCCTGTTGGAGTTGCGGTCCGAGATTCGTCTGCCAGTACGGCACGTAGGCCGCATCCGACGGCATGGGCAGACTTTCCTTGCCGTCGCGCACGTCGAGCCAGTTGCTCGGCACGTCGTAGCTGTGATCGACCTCGATCGTGCCGCCGAACCAGACGTGGGTCGCGGTGGTCGGATAGACCGCAATCTTCGAGGTTGCGCGCGTGTCGCCGGCGATCGCGGTCACCTCGCACGCGCCAATGGCGTCGCCCGCCGACACGGCGCGCGCCACGACGCCATTGGCATCCGTCGTCGCGACGCCCGTCGCGATCGAACAGGTGGGAAACTCGTTGAGCTGAAAGCTCACCTGGATACCGGCCATCGGCGCGTCGTTCGCGTCGTGCACGACGAAGGCGACCGAATCCGGTGGCAGACTTCCCTTGATCGGCAGAAGCTGCTTCGCGCCGCTCACGAGTCGCACGCTGCCCACCTGCACCGGCGCGGTGACGTCGAAGGCGGCGCTCAGCGCCGGCGCGAGCTGGCCCGACGTCGCCTCGAGCTGATACGCCGAGCCTGCGGTGGCGATCGCGAGATCGGCGAAGGTCGCGACGCCGGATACGGCGGCCTGCGTGGTGGTGCCCTGCAGCGTGACCGTGCGACCGCCACCGACGACGAGGGTGATCACGTCGGTCGCCGTCGTCACGACGTTGCCAACCGCGTCCACGAGCGCCACGAGCACCGTCGACAGCGGCGCACCGGTGAGCGCGTTCGCCGGCGACGAGATGAACTTCATCCCCGCCACGGCGCCGGCGGTGCCGGTCGCGTGGAAGGTCACCGGACTGCCAGCGAGCGTGCCGTTCGTCGCCGTGACGACGTTGTCCCCCACTGCGCCAAGCACCCAGCTGCCCGCCGACGCCGTGCCGCTTGCATCGGTGGTCGCGCTACCCGTGCCGATCGTGCCGCCAGCGGCTGCGAATGTCACTCCCACACCGGAGACGGGATTGCCCGATGAGTCGCGCACGATCACTGACGGCGCGACGTCCACCGGCAGCCCGATCAATCCCGACGTGGACGCGGGAAGCGGGGCGATCGTGGCAGCGATCCCCGGGCCGATCGCCAGGGGATTCGACGTCACGCTGGTGTATCCGCTCGCCGTGAACACCATGGCCGTGCTGCGCCCCGCCGTCCCGACGACGTCGAGTCCGGAGAAGGTCGCCGTGCCGTTCGAGTCGGTGACGGCGGTCGTCGTGCCGCGCAGCGTCGCCTGCGCATCGCTCAGCGTCACCGTCACCGGCACGCCGGCCTGATAGACCGGATTCGCGCCCGTCGCATCGGTCAGCTGGACGACCGGCTGCGTCGCCAGCACGACGCCACTCGGCGCATTGAACGTCGGGGCCGCCGGCTGCGTCGCGAGACGGAGCAGCGAGCCCGTCGCGGCGGCGGCGTCGACGGTGAACACCAGGGGCGATCCGGTGAGCCCGGTAGACGTCGCGGTCACCGTCTGCGCTCCGACCACGAAGCCGAGCGTCCACGTCACCTCCGCGTCGCCGAGTGCGTTCGTCATCGAGCTCGTGACGGGCAAGGTTCCCCCGCCGGCGGTGACCGCCCAGCTTACCGCATGGCCCGCGACCGGATTGCCCGTCGCGTCGGTCACGCGCGCCCTGAGCAGCGCCGTTCCGCCGACGATGCCCGCTCCCGAGCCCGCGACGGCGACGAGCGTGGCAGCCGGTCCGACCGACACGCCAAGCGTGGTGCTCGCGCTGAGCGCGCCAACGGAGGCCGTGACGGTGGTGGTGCCAGCCGTCGTGCCCAGCGTCACCACCGTGCGCGCTTCACCATTCGCGTCGGTGACCGCGGTCGGCGAAGCGAAGGTCGCAACTCCGGCGACCGACGACTGCCACTGCACGCTCACGCCAGCGAGCCGATGTCCGAGCGCGTCGCTCACGACGGCGACGAGCGGTGCCGGGAGCGTCGTGCCGGGGAGACCGGTCTGGCCGCCGCCGCTCGCGATCGCGAGCGCGCTGGCGCCGCGCGCGATCGTGCTGGACGTGAAGAGCACGGTGCTCGAAGCACTGCTCGCACCGGCGATCGTGGCGCGCACGGTGTCGGCGCCGGCCAGCGCACCCAGCACGTACGAGGTGCTGGCCATCCCCTGTGCGTCGGTCGTATCCGCTGTTGTGCGGAGCGTGCCGAGCCCCGCGATTCGCGTCCAGGTGATCGTCGTGCC
>DASSIC010000591.1:0-4258 GCA_035692325.1 Gemmatimonadaceae bacterium
GCGGCGAGTGTCGGCCGGTCGGTCACGCGCTCGCCGGTGCGCCAGCGGACGTCGAAGAAATAGCCTTCACCGGGATCATAGGCGGCGGCGAGCAGCGCGTTGCGCCGATCCTCGGCCATGCGGAGATACTGCGCCGCCACCGGGCCGTCGCCCGTTCTGCCGCGAAAGGCGCGCAGCGCGGCGATCGTGCGCTCGGCGTTGTAGAGCAGCGCGTTCAGATCCACCGGAATGAGCTCGGTCGTCTCGAGGGTGCGCAGATCCTTCGGATCGCGCATCCAGCGGCTCGAGAAATCCCAGCCGCTCTCCGCCGACGCGCGAATGTTCCGGAAGAGCGCCTCGCGCTGCGCGGCCGGCACCGTCTGCCCGAGCAGAAAGTCCTCGCGATACGATTCCGGTCGCGGCTCGGGTCGATCGTCCCAGTAGCGATTGAGCACCGCGCCGTCGCGCAGCCGCACGACGCGCCGATGCGCCTCACCAGGAGCGAGTCGATCCGCACCCTCCATCCAGAACGCGTGCTCGGCCTCCAGCGCGTCGAGATAGGCGAGCGCCTGATTGGTATCCGTCGCGCTGGCGTACAGCCCCACCATGGCGGCGAAGTACGGCGGCTGGCTGCGACTCAGGTAGTAGGTGCGATTTCCGTTCGGGATGTGCCCGACCGTCGCCACCAGATGGGCGAAGTTGTCGAGCATGCTCTTCACGAGATCGGTGCGGCCGCTCTCGACGAGCCCCTGCATCGTGAAGTACGAGTCCCAGTAGTACACCTCGCGAAAGCGTCCGCCGGGCACGACGTACGGCTTCGGCAGCGGGATGAGCGAGGAGTGCGGATCGGCGACGTCGGGAGCGCGGGTCAGCGCGGGCCAGAGCGCGCGGATGTGCTCCTCCATCGCCTGTGCGGTGTCGGCGCGAGCGCCCTCGCCCGCCGGGCGCGGCGCCTCGAAGTTCGCCTCCACGAACGCCTTCAGATCCGCCGGCGCGGTGGCGCGATAGCGCGCCAGGATGTCGGCCGGGGCGAACCTCGGCTTCGCGTCCACGAAGGTCTTGGAATCGGGGAAGACACGCGCGAGCTGCACGTCATGAAACAGCTGCCCCAGATCACGCGGCGGATCGTACAGGGAGTCGGCCGATCGGGGCGCCGTCGCGACGGCCAGCGGCGTGGGCGTCGTGCAGGCGACGCCGAGCGCCATGTTCGCGGTGAAGACGAGCAGGGGAAGGCCGACGCGGGTCCGGGGCGATTGCATGATGGCGACGAGGGAAGCGGGGTCCGTCGGGAAGGATACGGCGTTGAGTATACGGTCGCGCCACGCCCTAGCCAGAGAACGCCGGCTCGAGGGCGGGATCGGACGTTGGCCGTTCCGCGCCGAGACGCACGAACAGCACGGCGATCGCGGCGCAGATCAGCAGCGCGCCCGCCAGGCGAATCACGTTCTCCGGCCGACCGCCGAGCCACGCGTCGTAGAACAGCGGCAGGGTGAAGATCTGGATCATCATCGGGATGACGATGAACATGTTGAAGATTCCCATGTACACCCCGCAGCGCTCGGCCGGCACGCACCCCGCGAGCATCACGTACGGGTTCGCCATGATGCTGGCCCACGCGAGCCCGATGCCGATCATCGGCACGAACAGCCAGAGCCGGTCGGTGATGAGCGGCAGCGACAGCATGGCGCAGCCGGCCAGCGTGAGGCAGATGGCGTGCATCACCTTGGGCCCGAACCGTCGCGTGAACGGCACGAGTGCCAGCGCGGCGACGAACGCGACGAAGTTGTAGAAGCCGCCGATCTGCCCGTTCACCAGCCCCGCCTCGCGAAAGCCGGGGCTCGCCGCGTCGTGGGTGTGGAAGAGCGTCGCCGCCAGCGAGAGCACGATGTACTGCCAGTAGCAGAACATGGCGTACCACTGGAACAGCTTCATCACGGCGAGCTGCTTCATCGTCGTCGGCATGTCGCGAATCGCGTCGCCGACCTCGCGCAGCGTCGACGCCAGCCCCTTCGGCATCGCCGCCATCCGCGCCCGCTCCTCCGCCGAGAGCGGGAGCTCCGGCGTCGTGCGCACGGTCCAGAGGATCGAGGTGATCGACAGGACCGATCCGATGATGAACGCCCACACGGTGATGAGCGGGATGCCGTGCGCGTTCACGCGGTCGCGGTTCAGCCCCGCGAACACGAGCACCGACGGGGTGAGGTACGACAGCGTCTGGCCGAGCCCCGTGAACGCGCTCTGGGTGAGAAAGCCGACCGAGTGCTGGCTGCGGTCGAGCCGGTCGCTCACGAAGGCGCGATACGGCTCCATCGTGACGTTGTTGCCGGCGTCGAGGATCCACAGCAGGCCTGCCGCCATCCAGAGGGTCGGGCTGAAGGGCATCCAGAGGAGGGCGATGCTGCAGAGCACCGCGCCGATGAGGAAATACGGGGTGCGACGGCCGCGCGGGCTCAGCGTGCGGTCGCTCATCGCGCCGATCAGCGGCTGCACGAGCAGGCCGGTCATCGGTCCCGCCAGCCAGAGCAGCGGCAGGCTCGCCTCGTTCGCGCCCAGGTAGCGGTAGATCGGGCTCATGTTGCTCTGCTGGAGCCCGAAGCTGTACTGAATGCCGAAGAACCCGACATTCATGTTCAGGATCTGCGCAAAGGTGAGCCGTGGTCGCTGCGGTGCGGTCGTCGCCGGGATGGGTGCGCTCTCTCTCACGTGTGCAGGACCCTCGCGCTATGTTGGCCTTCGTGAACGCTCCACCTGCGCTGCATGACGATGCCCGTGCCCTGCTCCGCTCCCTCAGCGGACCGCACGGCATCCGCGCTTCGACGTCGAGCTCCGCCAACTACGGGGCGGTCTTCGCGCGCGACGCCGTGATGGCGGGAATCGCCGGGTTGCTCGCCGACGATTCTACGATCTCGGCCGGCCTGACGCGAACGCTGGAGCAGCTGCGCGACCTCCAGGGGGAGCAGGGACAGATTCCCTCCAACTATCAGGTGCGCGGCGCTGAAGCGCCGCGCGTCAGCTTCGGCTCCCTCGTCCCTCGGCTCGACGCGCCCCTCTGGTACCTGATCGGCGTCGCCGCCGCCGCCCGTGCGGGGGCGCTCGACCCGGCGCCATTCCGACGGTCAGTAGTGGCGGTGATCGGACTGCTCGACGCCCTGGAGTACAACGGCCGTCACCTGCTGTATGTGCCCGTGGGCGGCGACTGGGCCGACGAGTACGTCTACGAGGGCTACGTCCTGCACGACCAGGTGCTGCGCGCCTGGGCGCTCCGCCTCGTCGCCGATGTCTTTCAGGAGCAGTCATGGGGCGCGAAGGCAGACCGCATCGAGCAGGCGATCGACGACTGCTACTGGACGCACGAGGCGATCGATCGCGGGTATCCGCTCGCGGCGTTCACGCCGACCCGCACCTTCGACATGTTCGACCTCGCCACGTGCAGCCTCCTGGCCCTCTCCGGTGTCGCACCCGCCGTCGGGGCCTCCGCGCTGCACTGGATCGTCGAGCGATACGTCAGTCAGGGGGCGTTGCCACCGGCCTTCGCCCCCGTGATCGACGAAGGGCATCCGGACTGGCCGGCTCTCTCACGCTACCACCTGCACGGCTTTCGCAACCGCCCGCACGAGTACCACAACGGCGGCATCTGGCCCATCTGGCTCGGCTGGCTCTCGCTCGCACTCGCCCGCCATGGTCGCATCGCCGACGTCGTGCGGCTCGATGACGCGCTCAGGCGACGGCTGAATGCGGACTACCGCTTCGAGGAATACCTGCACGGTGTCACGGGGGCGCCCGGCGGTGTGACGGGGATGGCGTACAGCGCGACGGGCCTGCTGTTCACGGCGGAAGCCCGCGCACCACGACGGCTCGGCCTGATCCTGCCATGACGACGGGCGAGCGGCTCGTGCTCGAACCTCGACATCTGGCTTTCGCGCGCTCGCTCGCCGACCTGCTGGACGCCGAGCTCGCACTCGCCAGCGCGCCGCGACCGGTCATCGCGGTCGCGGGCGAGTCGGGGAGCGGCAAGTCCATCACCGCGAGCGCGCTGGCGGAGGTGCTGCGCGAGAGGGGACGCCGGGTCGTCGTGCTGCACCAGGACGACTACTTCGTGCGGCCACCGCGCGCCAACCACGAGCATCGGCGCGTGGATCTCGGCAGCGTCGGCCCGCAGGAGGTGAATCTCGCGCTGCTCGCGTCCCACGTCGCCGACTTTCGCGCCGCGCGAGACGCGACAGGTCCGCGCGTCGACTACGCCTCGGACGCCTTTCACACCCGTGAGCTGCCGTTCGCG
>DASSIC010000592.1:0-4842 GCA_035692325.1 Gemmatimonadaceae bacterium
CGGCGACGTGCTCGAGGTGCGCATCCGCCGCATCGTCCTGCCGCTCGCGTACGGCTACAACGGATGCAGCGGATTCGTGCGCGAGCTGTGCGGCGAGCAGCGCGTGAGCACGCTCATCCATCTCGACCGCAAGGCGATGACGGCGGAGGTCGCGCCGGGCATCGTCGTCCCCCTCCGTCCCTTCTTCGGATCCATCGGCGTGGCGCCCGCCGCGACGCTCGGCCGCGTGAGCAGCAACCCGCCAGGCCGGCACGCCGGAAATCTCGACAATCGCGAGCTCGTGGCCGGCACCACGCTGTACATCCCGGTGTTCGTGAAAGGCGCGCTCCTGGAGCTCGGCGACGGTCACGCCGCCCAGGGCGACGGCGAGGTGGATCAGACGGCGATCGAGACCAACCTCGAAGGGCGGATTCAGGTGATCGTGCGCAAGGACCTGAAGCTCGAGTGGCCGCGCGCAGAATCGCCGGCGCACTGGATCAGCATGGGAACCGATACGTCACTCGTCGTCGCGACGAAGACCGCGATCCGCGAGATGGTGAAGCTCCTTCAGGAGAAGACCGGGATCACCCAGGTGCAGGCCTACCAGGCCACATCGATGGCCGCGGACGCACACATCACGCAGCTCGTGGACGGCAACGTCGGCGTCCACATGATGATCCCCAAGCGCTATCTGGTCGGAGCAAAGACTTGGCGCTGACTCGCGAGCGCGGCATCACGCCGCGCCGCCTTGCCGTGAACGTGGTAGACGACGGCGCTCGGCAAGAGCTTGAACCACGGAGGTACACGGAAGTGCACAGAGTCGCACAGAGTCGCACAGAAGAACACAAAGAAAACATGATGAACGCAGATTACGCAGATGACGCAGATAAACACATATAAAGAGAGGACCACAACATTTCGTTGTAGTCCTCTGTGACTCTGTGACCTCTGTGGTCTGTTTTGCTGTTTGCTGTTGCTGTTTGCTGTTGCTGTTCGCCGTAGCTGTTCGCCGTTGCTGTTTGCCTGATGCCGGTGCAGCTATCACGCCGAGTGAGCGCGCTGCAGCCGTGTTCTCGCCGAGATCAGTAGTCCAGCACCACCCGACCGTATGCGTCGCTGGTGTAGCAGACCCGCGCACCAGCCGTCGGCTTGCCGAGCACCTGGCCGCGCTGGCCCTGGCGCAGCACCAAGCCGTATGCCGGCGGGCGATAGAACAGCGTGCGCGGCTGGCCATCGGGGGTGCTCGCCTGTTCCACCGCGGCGCACGACGGCACCGCGCGACGATCGCCATTCCCGAAGTCCACGATCATCGTGCCCCCCTCGATCACGACGTACGGCGACCCGGTGAGATCCGGCGTCGCGACGGGAAAGTCGTTGTTCGCCGACGACGGTGCCGCCTCGTAGCCGGTGTACAGCGGACGGCCATTGGTGTCGTACACGGTTCCGCCGCCCGTGGGATAGTAGACCGGCGCCGGCGCGTAGTACGCCGTGGGATACTGCGGATACCGTTGCTGCTGCCGATGTCCTGGCGCCGGCACCCGCTGCATCTGGTACCAGCGCGGATCGATCGTCACCGTCGCCCCGGGATAGGGCGTGGTGGGTTGCGACGGCGGGGCAGGCGGCGCGCCGAATCCATACCGCTTCTCCGACCGCTGCGCGAGCGCGCTGGACGCGCTCACGAGACTCATCATGCCGGCGACGACGAGCGCGGACCGTGCCGCGCGCTGTGTCATGCTCATCTGCCCCTCCTGATCCACCTGCGACGCGACGTCCCGAGCGAGCGTGCTCCTACCCTACCGACCCGCGCGGGTTGCCGGAAGGTCACCCGCCCTGCGTCTCCGTCGTCGTGCCCGACGCGATCCACGGATCACGCGACATCCAGTTCTGGTCGGGGGCGAACAGGAACACCATCCCGCCGTCGGCCAGCTTGGGGAGGAGCTGCTGCGCGCGCGCCGGCTCCATGGCCGGGCATCCCTCGCTGCGCCCCGCCTTGTTCGGCGTGACGTACGGCGCCCCATGCGCGACCACTCGACGCGCGAAAGCGTTGTCGTTGAAGCCGTCCGAGACTCCCATCAGCCGCATGCCGACCGCCGTGTACGCCTGCCCCGACGCATGGCCGTGGAAGTCGTAGAGCGACTTCGCGACATAGAGGCCGAGCGAGGTGGCGGCGCTCCCGGATGCATTGGAGAAGCGCGTCGGGACGCCGAACTGGCTCGTCGACGAGCCGCGCCCGTGCGCGACGGTGAATGGGCCATCCACGATCTGCAGCGACTGCATGTCGAACACGTAGCCGCGCGGTGTCGTGCTCGGCAGACCGTAGTCGACGAAGTAGAGATACGGCTTGCGCACCTCGTCCGGGTGCGCGGTCTTGTAGGCGAAGTAGCTGCGGAACGCCGTCTCGAGTGCCTGCGGCCGGCTGAGCGGGCGCACCGCGCCGGCGAACGCGTCGAGCGCCGCCTTGGTCACCGTCGCCACCGTGCCCGTACCCTTCGTGGACATGGCCGACTCCGCCGGCTTGGGGCTGACGAACGTCACCGCCGCCGTGAGCACGGGACCGTTCTGCTCACGGTTCGGGGCGAAATGCGCACCAGCGAACAGGAGCGCGCTCGCGCCGACGAGGACGTTCTGGAGATACTTCGGTGGACGCATCAGCGTGCTCTCCGGGGATCAGCGCGGTGGTCGGCGCGGCGGGATGGATAGGCGAAACGGACGGGAGGAGTGGGAGGGACCACGCCCGGAATCAACGTTTCACCGGCAGGATGAATCAATTTAGTGTGTGTCGTGCGTCACGTAAAGTGTTGGCACGTATGATCTTACAGTCGCGCTCGGCAGCCCGCGAAAAGCCGCGTCACTGACCCGATGACGTCGCGCCAAATCGTCCTTGAAGAGTCCGGTAATTTCTCGTCTCCCGTTACTGAGGACGACGACGCTCCAAACCGTACCCGTCAATCGGACGCGAGTGCCGTCAGGGGTGCCCCGCCGGGACGAGCCCCATTCGCGCCAGCTCCGCCTCCGACGCGATGAATCCGAATGCCGGCCACCCGCCGGAGGCGATCGAGCGGCGAAACTGCTCGCGGGCGCGCGCGGAGTCCCCCTTCACCAGATACCAATTGCCCAGGCCGAAGGCGAGCGTCGCGACGTCCACGTCCCCCGTATCGGAGGGAGCGAAGAGGGCCTCCGGCGCAATCTCGCCGCGATACATCCGCAGCCGCTTCACGTAGGCGTTCGACGCCGGCAGCGTATCCGGACGACGCCCGAGCATGGCCGTCGCCTCGGCCGAGCGCCCCGCACGCATGAGCGACATCCAGAGCCAGTCGGTTGCACCGGCGAGCTCACCCCCGTCGGGCGCCCTGGGCTGCGCGCGTGCGAACGCATCCGCCGCGGCGTTGAAGTCGCCCCGCACGAAACGCAGCACGCCCAGGTGGTAGAGAATGCCGTAGTTGGTGCTGTCCATCCCGTAACCGCGCGTCAGATCGGACATCGCCTGATCGAAGTTGCGCACGGAGAGATTGCGATGCCCACGCCAGCGATAGAGCATCGGGTCGTTGGGCGCGACGGCGAGTGCCCGCGTGAAGGTCTGCACCGCCTCGCGCATCTGGCGCGTCCCAGCCTGAGCCACGCCAAGCTGAATGAAGCGTTGCACGTTGCGCGGATCCTCGGCGAGCGCCCGTTCGGCACGCGCCACGGGACCGGTATCGGCCTGCGAGCGATACACGACGCCCGACGCCGGTTGATACTGTACCGTCTGCGCGGCGGCCGAGGGGGCGATGCCGATGAGGAATGGAAGGGTGAGCGACCGGAGGCGTGGCATCGAAGTCCTCTGTGAGAAGGTGGCGCGCGGCCAATTGAACGCCGGCCGTCACCTGGCGCAACAAGCGGTTCTGGCGAGGAGCGCGTACTAGGGCAGGACCCCGACTGGCCGATGGCCCGTCCGTTGCCGTACCCGCGAGACAACATGTTCATCTCCGATTTCGCCATCCGCCGGCCGATCATCACCGTCGTCACGATGATCGCCCTGGTCGTGTTCGGTATCGCGGCGCTCAGTCGGCTGCAAACAGACGAATTCCCGGACATCGACGCACCCATCGTTTTCATCGGCATCGTCTATCCCGGTGCCTCGCCGGGACAGGTGGAGCGCGAAGTCGTCGATCGCCTCGAGGACCGGATCTCCGGCATCGCCGGCCTCGACGAGCTGCACTCGACGTCGACCGACGGGTTCGCGCAGATCATCGTCATCTTCCAGTTCGACAAGTCGGCCGACCAGGCGACCCAGGACGTGCGCGACGCCATCTCGGCGGTGCGCTCGCAGCTGCCGACGGAGATCGTGGAGCCGATCATCCAGCGGTTCGATCCGTCGCAGCAGCCGATCGTCTCGCTGGCGCTCACCTCGGTGACCCTCACCCCCGCGCAGCTCACCCAGATCGCCGATCAGACCATCGGCGGCGAGCTGCGCGCCATCTCGGGCGTGGCGCAGGTGAACATCGCCGGCGCCGACAGCGCCACGCTCAACGTCATTCTCGATCCGGCGCGGCTCACGGCAGCTGGCGTCGGCATCGATCAGGTGGTCGGTGCGCTCCGCGCGCAGAACCTCGCGGCGCCGGTGGGTCAGCTCACCGGCCCGGTCACCGAGCGCGCGATTCGCATCGAGGGGCGCCTCGAGCGCCCGGAGGATTTCGCCCAGCTCACCGTCGCCCAGCGCAATGGTGTGCCGATCCGCCTCGGCGACGTCGCCACCGTGCAGGCGGGGTCGGCCGAACGTCGCTCGGCCGCGCTCTACAACGGACGAGAGGCGATCGGCCTCGACATCGTGAAATCGAAGGGGTACAGCACGACCACCGTGAGCGACGGGATCAAGGCGCGGCT
>DASSIC010000593.1:0-5602 GCA_035692325.1 Gemmatimonadaceae bacterium
CGCGGCGCGAGACGCCGGCTCTGGGAACCGCCCGCTCCCTTCCGCCCGTCGTCCTGAGCGCAGCGAAGGACCTGCACTTCTGCCGCCGCACGCCGCATCGGCCGTTCGCCGCACTACCCGTCGCGCCGCGCAGGTCAGCCCCTGCATTCAAGACCGCCCGCCACGAAATCGCGAGCTTCCCCGGTAATTCAACGGGAGCACACATGCACACCAGCGACATGCACCTCCAGCTCGGCTTCGCGCCGGCGAATCGTACGGGACAGCGCTCGAGACATCCCCTGTGGCCGGTGATGGTCGTCGCGCTGCCCGTCGCGCTCTTCGCCGCGGCCGCGCTCCGCGGCGTGGAACGTCCGGCGGTCATTTCCTCCAACTCTGCGGCGATGACGTCGGATGCAAGCGGCATCGTCACGAGCCTCGGCGAGCGCCGCTCGCACAGCGGCCGCTATTCTGCCGAGGTGATCTCGACGTCGCCGATCGTGATCGGGGCGACGCAGTCGTGGGCGCTACACCTGTCGCGCCGGAACCGCCGGGTGTCGCACGCGACGGTGAGCGCGGAGGCGTGGATGCCGGAGACGGGTCAACGCTCGGCGGTGCGTCCAACCGTCACCTACGTGGGAGGCGGCGACTACCGGATCGACGACCTGCGCTTCGATCGCGCAGGTTGGTGGAACGTCGCGCTGGTGATCGACGGCCGCGCCGGCACGGACAGCGTGGCGTTCAACGTGATCCGCTGATCGGCCGACAGACCGTGGGGCGTGCGGAGACCAGCCGTGCCGCGTACGGCGACGGGCCGTGCGGCGTGCGGGGAACGGCCGATGCGGCGTGAGGCGAGGGGCCGTGCCGCGTGCGGAGGCGGGCCGTACGGCGTGCCGCGAAGGTCCGTGCCGCGTGCGGGGACGAGTAGGGATGGGTCGGCGGAAGGGAGCGGGCGGTTCCCAGAGCCGGCGTCTCGCGCCGCGGCAGTTGGCGGCGTCGAGTCCCGCCGGCGGCGGGAATGCCCGCGACCGCCCGCACGGTACGAACCCTGAATCGCCGCACGCCGTACCCGGCGCGGACCCTAGCCTTCGCAGGACTGGAAGAACGTCCGCAGATCCGTCGCGTCGAAGCCGCGGGCGTTCGCCGAGTACACGTTCTTCGCCCCCCACCCGCGCAGCTTGTTCGTCCACTCACTCGTTCGCGCGTTGAGCAGCTGCGGGTCGCGCGCCGAGGCGGGAGTCACGAGCGTGTAGACGGCGACGCAGGTATTCCGCAGATCGGGGCGACCGGGCACGGTGCCGGGCTGGGTGTCTTCCTCGAGATCGGTGATCAGCACGATCCCGCGCAGCGCCTTTCGCTTGCCCTGCAGTGACAGGCCCGCGTTCACGAGCGCGCCGCTGATGTCGGTGTGCGGCTCGGGCTGCAGCGCGCGGAACTCGCGCGAGCAGGCGTCCATCGCGCGCGTCGCGAGCGCGGCGTTGTCGTCGGCGCTGAACAGCGTCTGTGCGGCGACGTAGATGTCGCAGCGCGGCGCGGGGCGCAGGCTCATCGCGCCGATGGTGGCGACGCGATGCCGCTGCGGCGAGATCTCCTTCATCTCGCGCAGCGAGCCGAAGATCGGCTGCAGCAGTGAGATCCCCTCGGCAAATGCGCTCCCTTCACCCACGTCCTTCGTCGACGCCGAGATGTCGACGAGATAGTAGAACTCGCCGACGGGCGGGTCGGTCTGGCCGGCGGGGGCGGGCAGGTTGGGCGACGCGACCTGCGCCGAGTCGGACGACACGGCGGAGTCGGTGCGCGGCGGCGGCGCGGCGGTGCGCGAGTGACTCGTCGGACGGGCGACGAGGATCGCCAGGCCTGCAACGATGCCGATCGTTACCAGCGCGGCGACCGGCACCTTGCCGCTTCGCAGGCCGCGGCTCATCGGGCCACCGACGCGCTGGGCTCGAACGCCCTGCCGCGCAGGACGTCACCGGGGATGGCCAACAGACGCACGACGATTCGCAGCATGAAGCACAGGAGCTCGAGAAGGCTCGCCAGCCCCGCCAGCAGCAGCGCGCCCACGCGCGTCGCCGCCAGCCAGGCGAGATAGAGCAGATGCAGGATCGCGACCGCGCCGCGGTCGAGGAAGCCGGCGAAGCCGATCAGGATCCCGGCCTGGAGCACGGCGAGGCCGCCGAACACGAAGGGATAGCGCCCGAAGGTGATGGCGATCGCGATCGCGACGAGGGTCACCGTGGCGGCGACGCCGGCGAAGATGACCGCCCACCAGAGCACCATCTGTCCGCGCCGCTCCGGCAGCGCCGCGGCCGCCGGATTGGCGTAGCGCAGCCCGCGCGCGAGGTTCCAGCCGAGGGCGCCGAGTCCGATCAACGTGAGCGGCGCGGCGAAGCCGCCGGCCCACGCGATGAAGCGCCACATCGGGCCATCGCGCCCGATCTCGAGCAGGAACGACACGACCTCAGACGCCGTGAGCACGCCGGTGAGCAATAGCGTGAGCGCGAGCGTCGACGACAGGATCAGGTCGCCCCAGATCTGGCTCCGCGTGCGCACCATGCGGCCGTACGCGCCGCGCACGTCCGCCGACGTGAAGGCGTTCGGCGCGTTCAGCGCCTGCATGGCGAACCGTTCCACGACGTGCAGCACCTGCTCGCGCCGCTCCACGATACCGAGCTGGCTCATGAAGTCGTCGACGATCGTCGTCGGAAAGTGCGTCGCCGTCTCGCGGATGCGCTCGATCAGGAGACGAAGCTGCTGTACCTGCGCCAGCGCGTTGCTCTTGCCCCGCCGCAGCGACGTGATGATTTGCCGCGCCAGCACCGAGCGCCGCCGCTCGGCGATCCCCTCCGCGATCGCGTGGCCGAGATACGCGAGCAGCAGGGTGAGGCCGATGCCGAGGAAGGCGAGGAAGTACTGCGCGATGGGATAGATGAAGCCCTGGGCGTCGAGCCGCAGGCGCTGCGCGAGGTTGACGCGCAGCGAGAGCGTGGAATACGCCGCAAGCTCGACGATCGCGAGGACGCCGAGCATCACCCACGGGATGACGGCGAAGAATCCCGCGCCCGCGGGCTTCACTCGTTCAGCACGCACGTACCGGTCGCCACTTCTATATATGGCCCACCCCGTGGACACCTCGGCCACGAAGATGATCAGCGCGATGAGGTTCGACGCCTGAAGGTCGGGGAGTGGATACGGCAGGACGCGATAGCTCCCGATTACCTCGCGGAAGAAGATCGCGAGGAGGAAGGAGTTCACCGCGCCGATCGCGACGGTGAACAGGACGAGAAAGCCGAGGCTGAACAGCGACGTGCCGCTGACCGATTCGATGAGGCGCTCGCGGTCGGTGGCGCTGTCGATGCTTTCCGGCTGCTGGATGCTGCGCAGCGCGTTGAGGTGCATGCCGATCTTCCGCTCGGCGTCGGCGATGACGCGCACCTGCGGCGCGCCGACCGACTCGACCGCGTCGCTCAGGCGGGAGAGCTCCGTGACGACGGGGGCTCGCGGCTCGATCTCGCGCGCCGCCCAGAAATCGGCGAGGCGCTGATCGACGAACGACTCGTTGCGATCGAGCACGAGGTCGCGCAGGGCGCGCGCGCGATTCCCCACATCCGCGAACAGCGCGAAGAAGAGCTGCTGCGCGAAGGAGAAGAAGAGGCCGACGCCGAGCACCGCGGCGACGATCAGGATGCCGACGGCGATGCGAAATGCCGTCGGCGAGAGGGCGAGCGATTCCAGAATGCCTCCTTGGCCGTGCGCCGAGACCTATACAATAGGACGCCTCGCCGCGAGAGGCGGTCACGACGGGCTCAGTCCGGCTGGGGCGGTGCCGGCTTCGGGGGCTCGGCGCTGGCGGGTGTGCGCGGGATGCCCTGTTCGGTGAAGAATCGCGTCATGAACCGCTGCCCTTCGCCCACGCGCTCGACCTCGATCGCCACGGCATCGACCGAGTGCTCGAGGTTGGTGAGGCGGTCGTCGATCTCGCTGGGGCGGCCGGCGAGCGTGCCGTCGAGGCGGACTTCGCTCCCGCCGCGCGACAGGCGCTGGATGGCGAACATGCCGAGGAGCCCCAGCACCACATGGATCAAGGTGTGCGGCCCCTCGCGCATGTAGAGCGCGGGGCCGATGCCGAGCACGTTGATGGCGGTGAAGATCCACGCCGCCACGAGCCACTTCCTGGACCGTGTCATGGGGTCCTCCGATGACTACCCGTACGCTGGGCGATGCGGGGTGTTTCAGCCTCGACGCAGTCGCTCCAGCACCGCATCAGCCAGACGACCGGCGGCCGCGTGCGACGTGCCGAGGTACAACGTCGGCTCGATCAGCTCGAGCTCCATGAGGACGAATGCGTCGCGCACGATGCAGCCGTCGACGCGCGCGTAGAGCGAGTTGGTGCCCATCGGTCCGGCGGCCGCGAGGACACGACGCGCCGCCGCGATGGTCTCCGGCGCGGGGTCGAGCACCTGCGCGCTGCCGCCGTGCTCCTCCTGTACGCGAAAGTCGCCGGCGCGCGGACGCTTGAGCACGGCGTGGCTGTACGCGCCGTCGATGAAGACGAGCGACCACTCCCCCGTCTCGACGATCGAGTCCACGAACGGCTGCACGAGAGTGCGCGTGCGAGAGGTGAGGGCACGGAAGCGCGACTCGTCGTCTGCGCTTCGGGTGAGATCGGTCGTCCACGTCTCGTGCGCCGACGCAGAGACCGCCGGCTTCACCACGACTCGATCCCATTCATGTGACCGCAGCACGTCGTGCAGCGACGTCGGGTCGCCCTGCTCCACCCATGCCGTCGGCACCGTCGGGACGCCGCGCGCCGCGAGGTCGCGCAGGTAGGACTTGTCGGCATTCCAGCGGATCGTCGCCGGCGGATTCCACATGGCTACCCCCTCACCCTCGAGACGGCGAATCCATTCGTGAAAGGCGGCGGGTCGCAGGTGGTAGTCCCAGCACGAGCGCACGACGACGCATGAGAAGCGCCCCCAGTCGACGCGCTCGTCGTCCCACACGGCCGGGCTCGCGTGAACCTTCCGGGCGCCGAGCGCCGCCATCAGCAGACGGTCGTCGTCGCCCAGCGAGGGCAGACCGGCATGGGTGGCCAGCGCCACGCGCGGGGTGCCATCCTGTTCACGTTGGGAGATCGGACCGGACATCAAGACATCATAGCGCTCGTCCGACGCCAGGGCTCCCGTCCCGCCGCAACTTCCCGGTGGCCAGTCACGTACGATCGAACATCAAGGAGGAGGCTCGCATGGATCGCGACGTGTTGATGTTCGCGCAGGTGATGACAATCATTGTGATGTCGACGGCGGGCTTCGTCTTCATCGGGCTCGGCTCCCGCATCCTCTGGCGGCTGGGCTCGCGGAAGACCCCAACCGCGCACATGCCGCACGACGACGACCGGATGCTGCGCCTCGAGACCGCGGTCGACACGATCGCCATCGAGGTGGAGCGGATCTCCGAGGCGCAGCGGTTCATGGTTGGACTCCTGAGCGCTCCGACGTCGAGCCGGATCCCGCCCGCGGAAGCCCACCGAAAGATGGATACGCCGCATTAACGTCCGAACGCCCACTGAAGTACTTCGTACCAGGTACGAAGTACCTGGACCGGCATTCCTGCCCCCGCTAAACCG
>DASSIC010000594.1:0-4059 GCA_035692325.1 Gemmatimonadaceae bacterium
GTGGCGCGCTACATCCACCGTGCGAGTCCACGAGCGGCGGGTCCGTTCGTCGCCGTCAACTGTGGTGCGATCCCCGAAGCGTTGCTCGAGAGCGAGCTGTTCGGACACGCGAAGGGATCGTTCACCGGCGCAACGAGCGACCGCGAGGGGCTGTTCGCCGAGGCGGACGGCGGCACGCTCTTTCTCGACGAGCTGGGCGAGCTGCCGATGCCCTTGCAGGTCAAGCTGCTGCGCGCGCTCCAGGAGGGCGAGGTGCGCCGCGTCGGCGACAATGTCTCGCGCTCGATCGACGTGCGCGTCGTCGCCGCCACGGCCCGCGATCTCGAAGCCGACGTGGCCGACGGGAAATTTCGCGCCGATCTGTACTATCGCGTCAACGTGGTGCGCATCCACCTGCCGGCACTGCGGGAACGCACGGAGGACGTGCCGGAGCTGGTGCGCCATTTCATCGATCGGTTCAACCGACGTCTTGGACTGCAGGTCTCCGGTGCGGCGCCGGCGACCATGCGTGCGCTCATGGAGTATCCGTGGCCGGGCAATGTCCGCGAGCTCGAGAACGTGATCGAGCGCGCGATGGTGCTGGCCGACGGGCCGCAGCTCGGGGTGGAGCAGCTTCCGGGGCTTGGCACGGGATCGCCATCGCTCGGCGCCGCGACGTCGCCGCTCGATCTGTCGGTCAAGCGACGGACCGAGGAGCTGGAACGCTCCCTCATCGCCGAGGCGCTCGAGCGCACGCGAGGCAACCGAACCCGTGCCGCCAAGCTGCTCGACCTGTCCCATCGCGCACTGCTGTACAAGATCCGGGAATACGGCATCGGCGAGTAGCACACCGAAAGAGCAAGCGCCGGCATGCGATGGATCGGTGGCGGCGAGTAGCCCGTCGTCGCTGATCGTGGCGTCATGCGAGCCGCACCCTTTCGGTCACGATCACGTATGCGTGCCGGCCTGACTGTAGTGGAAGTATTGGCTGCCCTCGTCATGGTGAGCGTGGGCCTGCTCGGCGTGGCAGGGACCTCCGCGCTCGCGCTGCGCACCGCCTCCTTTGCGTCGCGCGAACGCCACGCACTGGGCCGGCTCCAGCTGCGGCTCGCCACGTTGGCCGCGGCCGGATGCGGAAGCGCCTCGAGCGGTTCGGTCGCCGCCGCGGCCGATGGGGTGCGCGAAGAGTGGACGGTGGGGCCCGAGCTGCGCGGCGCCGCGCTCGTGACTGCGTCTGTCGAATGGCGCGACGGAGCAGGGAGCCGTGCAATGACTGCGCGCAGCGCGATCGTGTGCCGATGACGCGCCCTGGTCGGCGGAGGGGCGCCACGCTCGTCGAGCTCGTCGTCGCGCTCACGCTCACGGCGGTCGTGCTGGGCGCTGCCGCCTCCTCCGTCCTGCGGCAGCACCGCACGGCGCGGGTCGTCTCCGGTGAGGCGGCGACCACCGCACAGCTCCGCGCCGCCACCGGCGCACTTTCCGCAGAGCTCTCGGTGCTCTCCAGGGCCGCGGGCGACATCGTGCCCGGAGAAGCACGTGATTCGGCGCTCGAGCTCCGCTCGCTCGTCGCCGCGGGGGTCGCCTGCGACGACGCAGTGGGGTCGGCCACCTTTGCGCCCGACGACGACGGGGTCCCGGAAGCGCTCTGGGGCACCGTACCGCGTGTCGGCGATTCCCTCTGGTGGTACCGGGGCGGTGCGACGGCTGCATGGCACGGCGCCCGAATCGCCACCTCCGACAGTGTGTCCGCACCCTGCCTGCTCACCGGATCGGCCCTCAGGCCGGCGCGGCGCGTTGCCGTCGCCGCTGGCGGAGACACTATTCCCTTCGGCGCACCGCTACGCGTCACTCGGCCCGCCCGGTACTCCTTCTACAGGAGCGGAGATGGCAGCTGGCAGCTCGGTGTTCGCGACTGGATTGGCGACCACTTCGGAGCACCGCAGCCGCTGGCCGGCCCATTCCTCGTCCGTGCCGGTGATCGGCGCAGCGGCTTCCGCTACTTCGCCCCGAACGGCGACGAGCTGTCCGCGAGCAGCGCTGGTGTGAACGTCGATCAGGTCGCGCGAATCCGCGTCACCGTGCTGACACCGGATCCATCGGCGGCGGGAATGCCGAATGTTGTGCGCGCGGACTCCATCGACGTCGCCCTCCTTCCGGTGCGGAGCCCATGATGCGTCGCACCATTCGCCGGTCTGGCCGAAAGGGCGTGGCGCTCGTGGCGGCGCTCGGACTGCTCCTCCTCGCGGCCGCCCTTCTGGCCGGGAGTGCGACCGCCTCCGTGGAGCTGCGTCGGACCGCACGCAGTCGCAGCTGGGCCGCGCGTGCCGACTTCGAATGCCAGAGGGCGCTCGGCGAGGTGCTTCAGGGGTGGGACGCCTCTCTGGATTCGCTGCCGATCGGAGCGATCGTCGAGCGCCTGGTGGAACCGGCCGACGTCGCCGGTCCGCCAGTGCTGGTGCGAGCCCGCGTGCGGCGGCTGTCGGCGGAGGTCTTCGCCGCAGTCGTGGCCGTGCGCGTCGGCGTGTCCGGGCAGGCTGCCGCGCGTCGGTCGCGATTGCTCCTCCAGCGCAACTCGCAAGGCTCCGACAGTACCGCGCCGGCCGGAGTGTCGACGGTCTCGCGCTGGTCCGTCGTCGATCTACGGTGAGGCGCGACCCGATCTTCGGCACGGCTTCCGATCGCCGCCGCCGTGACGGAGCGCACAGAGCGATGCTGGTGCTTGTTACCATCGGCGGAGTCGGTCGTGTTTTCGGTGTTAGTGACCGACGCCGGTCACGATGGCTGATTTCGATCGAGTCGTCGCTGATCGGACCGACATGTAAGTGTAGGCAAGGCCGCCGTATGCGGCGGCCGGCCTAGCGCAACTTCGAAAGTGCCGGTGCGTGCGACGTTTTCGGTCGTGCGCGCCAGTATCCCGCCGTCTTACGCACCGCCGTGCCCCTGTAGGTCCCTCCTGGGGCGGTGCCTCGCTCTCCGAACTTCCCCATGGCCTTGTTTGGTCGCTCGAAAGCCACGGTCGGTCTCGACATCGGGTCCGGTCTGATCAAGGTCGCGGTGATCGACCACTCCAAGAAGGAGCCGGAGCTGGTTCGCGTCGCCGTGGTTCCTCTGCTCGCCGACGCCATCGTCGAAGGCGAGGTGATGGATCCCGGCATCGTCTCGGAGGCGATCCAGTCGGCGCTCGCCGCCGCGGACGTGCCCAAGGCGAAGAACGTGGTGACCGCCGTCGGCGGCCGCGACGTGATCATCAAGAAGATCCAGATCGAGCGCGTCAAGGAAGCGCAGGCGCGCGAGCTGATGCGCTGGGAAGCGGAGCAGCACGTGCCGTTCGACATGGAGTCGGTGGAGCTGGACTTCCAGATCCTCGATCCCGACGCCGACGGCGTGGAGATGAGCGTCCTGCTCGTCGCTGCCAAGCGCGAGCTGATCGAGTCGAAGATGCGAATGCTCACCGATGCCGGCCTCGATGGCGGCGTCGTGGACGTCGACGCGTTCGCCCTGCACAACGCCTTCGAGGTGAATCACCCGAACGCGATGGATGGCATCGTGGCCCTCGTGAACATGGGCCACGAGGTCACGAACATCAACATTCTCGAGAATGGCATTCCGATCCTGACGCGCGACATCGCGCTCGGGACTCGGCGCTTCCGTGAAGATCTCCAGCGCGAGCGGGGCCTCGGGGCCGACGACGCGCAGGCATTGATCCAGGGCTACGATCGCAGCCCGCATCTGGATGCCGTGCTGGAAAGCCGTGGCGAGGAAGTCGCCGTCGGCATCGAGCGCGCGGCCGCCTTCCTCGCCTCGTCGTCGCGCACCGGCGGTCAGGTGAAGTCGGTGTTCACCTGTGGTGGTGGCTCGCGGATTCCCGGCCTCACCGAAGTCCTCGCCGACCGGTTGCGCCTCAAGGTGCAGCAGGCCAACCCGCTAGCCAACCTGCGAATCCGTGACGGGGCGATGGACAATCTCGTCACCGATGAGGTCGCACCGCTCCTGATGCTTCCCATCGGGTTGGCGCTGCGAAAGAGAGCATGAGCCGAGACGCCGAATGATCGAGATCAATCTTCTCCCCGGCACGAAGAA
>DASSIC010000595.1:0-9569 GCA_035692325.1 Gemmatimonadaceae bacterium
CCCTCGGTCGGATCGTACAGCCGCGCGAGCAGCTTGGTGATCGTCGTCTTGCCGGCGCCGTTCTCGCCGACGAGCGCGATCCGTTCACCCGGGGCGATGGCGAGGTCGACGTGACGAATCGCCCAGCGATCGCTCCCCGGATACTGGAACCCCACGTCATGGAAGACGAAGCCGCGGCGGATCGGCGTGGGCACGGGCCTGGCGCCCGGCTTCGAGCGGATGGTGGGCACCATCTCGAAGAAGACGAACAGATCGCGCAGGTAGAGGCTCTGCTCGTAGATGTCGCTTGCCGAAAGGAGCAGACGCTGGATGAGATCCCGACTGCGCCCGAACGCCGCGGCGAGAAAGGTCAGCGTGCCGAGTGAGATCGCCCCCGCTACCGCGCGGAGCAGGATGGTGACGTAGGCGCCGTAGTAGCCCAGCGTGCCGATGATCGACAGCAGCGCGCTGACGATGCCCTTCCGGATGCTCAGCCGCTTGTTCTCGTCGTAGTAGCGCTGTGCGAGCACGGCGTAGCGGTCGCTCAGCCAGCCCGCGAGGCCGAACATCTGGACCTCCTTCGCCGTCTTGTCGCTCGCGCCGACGTACCGCAGATAGTCCAGCTCGCGGCGTTCCGGCGTCCAGCGGAAGAGCAGGGAATAGCTGAGCGACGCGAAGTGCGTCTCACCGAGAAAGCTCGGCAGGATCGCGACGGCGAGCAGCACCAGCAGCCACGGATTGTGCAGCACGAGCGCGGCGCCGAGCGACGCGAGCGTGAGCAGATCCTGGCCCATGGCGAGGAGCATCGCGATGAGCCCGATGCGCCCCGTCGTCTGGCGACGCGCGCGCTCGAGGTGGTCGTAGAACTCCGGGTCCTCGAACTGCGCGAGATCGAGCGTCGCCGCGTGCCGCATGAGGCGCACGCTGATGTGGTTGGAGAACAGATCGCCCAGCAGCGACTCCACGAGCGAGGACGCGCGCGCGAGGATCTCGCCGACGACCACGATGGCCAGCTCCAGCGCGACGACGCGCCACAGCGGCGCGAGCGGCGCACCCGGGGTGCGGGACAGGTAGACGACCTGGTCGATGATCAGCTTCGCCGCCCACAACGACGCCACCGGTACGAACGCGCGCAGCAGCCGCAGGAGGATCATCGCCGCCGTGTACGCGCGATCGGTCTCCCAGACGAGCCGAAGGAGCGCGGGCAGGTAGCGAAGCGCAGCCAGGCGCTCGCGCCAGTTCTGCGGACGGTCCTCGGCGGCCAGCGGCCGCTTGTTCCGCGGCTTGGGGACGATGGGGTACGTGTGCGTCGTCATGCTCGCAAGCTAACCCGTGAGGGGGCGCCTTCGTGCCCGCGCGCCATTGCTGGACTCCGCGCCGTTGCTGACCTTTCGCGCCCATGTCGCTCACGCGTTCGCTGACCACGCTGTCGCTGGTCTTCATCCTGTACTTCAGCACCTCTGGTGGGGCGTACACCACCGAGTCGCTGGTGCGCGAGGTGGGACCCGGTCTCGCGCTGCTCACGCTGCTCGTCGTCCCGCTGGTGTACTCGCTCCCCGAGATCCTGATCGTCGGCGAGCTGGCGAGCATGCTGCCGGAAGAAGGAGGGTACTACCGCTGGGTCGAGCGGGCGTTCGGCGAATTCTGGGCCTTCCAGAATGGCTGGCTCACCTGGATGTACTCGCTCGTCGACATGGCGATCTACCCGAAGCTGTTCGTGACGTACCTGGCGTACTTCCGCCCCGAGCTGCCGGCGGAGGGTGTGCTGGTGGTGGGACTCGTCGTGATCTGGGGAGCGACGGCGCTCAACCTGATGGGCGCGGGGCGCGTCGGGCGCAGCTCCGTGATCGCCGGCGGAATCATCCTCGCCGGCTTCGCCGCCCTCAGCGTCGCGGCGCTCACGCAGGCATCGCACGTGCCGTGGCACCCCTTCGCGTCGCCCGGTCGCACCGGTGTGAGCGGGCTCGGGGTCGGGCTGTCCATCGCGCTGTGGAACTACATCGGCTGGGACAACGCCTCCACCGTGCAGGGCGAGGTGCAGAGTGCGTCGCGCAGCTATCCGCGCGCGCTGTCGTACGCACTGCCGCTGGTGATCGCCGGCTACATGGTGCCACTGCTCACGGCGCTCGCCGCCACCGACTGGACCACGTGGCGTGACGGGGGCTGGCCGAGCGTGGCCGCGGAGGTCGGCGGTGCCTTCGGTCCGGTGCTCGGCGCATGGATCGCGATCGGCGGCATGGTGAGCGCGGTCGCGCTGTTCAATGCGCTGCTGCTCGCCTACTCCCGCATTCCGTTCGTCATGGCAGCGGATGGACTGCTGCCGGCACCCCTCGCGCGCACCGACGCCAGAGGCACGCCGCGCAACGCCGTCCTTTTCGCGGCGGTCTGCTATTCCGTGTTCATGCTCATCCCGTTCAGTGGGCTGGTCGTCGCCGACGTGGTGCTCTACTCGCTCGCACTGATGCTCGAATTCGGGGCGCTGATCCAGCTGCGCCGCCGCGAGCCGCGGCTGCGCGGGGTCTTTCGCATCCCCCTGGGCACCGCGGGCGTGGCGATGCTCGCCGCGCTGCCGATGGCCGTGCTGCTCCTCGTCGTAGGACTGAGTGTGGCGGACGGCGAGTACGGCTTGCCCGCGCTCGCCGGAGCCGGCGTGGCCATCGTGCTGGGGCCGATCGCCTATCGCTTCGCAACGCGTGCGCGCCGGCGCCATCAACCGGCACAGACCGAGTCCGGAGTGCACTGATTCGACGGAGATGCCGATAGTGTAAAGGTGACCAGTCCCGCGCCTTCGTCCCTGATGCACGAGGTTTGTCTGAACGCGGCGCGGGTGGAGCGCGGTTTCGCGCGCGGCGCGGTCGCGACGGGGCTCGTGGCGGCAGGCGTCGGCGTCGTCGGCCTTGGCGTAAGACCCGAAGTCGCCGCCGACTGGGCCCTCCCCTCCGGCGCGGCGGGCGCATTCGCCGCCGCGGGCATCTCCCTCGTGGCCGCCACCCTTGGCCGGCGGCTCGTCGCCCGCGCCGGTGCGGCGGTGGTGCTGCTGATCTCGGCGCTGAGCGTGCCACAGACGATGTCGCCCAGCGCCGGCGTGTCGTTCGGCCTGTTGGCTGTCGGCTTGTTCGCGCTGTCCCGGCGGTGTCCGTCGCGCCGCTGCATGGGGATCGCCGCGGCCGTGGGCCTCGTCGCGATCACGCATTGCGCGCTCACGCTCGCGGTCCACGCGCTTGGCGTGCCGGTCGCCTTCAGCTGGGGCATCTACGCGCGGATGGCGTCAGGCACCGCGTGGCTCATGTGTCTCCTTGGCGCAGGCGTGCTGCTGTCGGCGTTCCGCGTCGGCCGCGCCGACGGCGTGACGACGTGGCGGTGGATTCCCCCCATGGCCGTCGGGGGCATGGTGGGCGCGACGCTCATTCTCTGGCAGGTGGTCGCCGAACACGACTACCGCGGCACCGAGCGCACGGTGCGACAGCAGGCGGAATCGATGGGTCGCGAGCTGGCGCGGCGCACGACGGACCGGGCGCGGTTGCTCGACCGGCTCACCGGACGCTGGGCGAACGACGTGTCACCGAGTCACGTCGGGTGGGAGCACTCGGTGCGCGAGTGGGTGCGCGACTACCCGGGCATGACGGGGCTGTCGTGGGCCGATACGTCGTCAACGGTTCGCCTCGGCTGGCGGTCGGGACCCTTCGCCTTCGACTCCGTCGGCGTCCGGCTCGCCGAGAGTCCATCGACTGCCGGCGCGCTCCAGCGCGCGGCCCAGCGGGGATCGTCGCAGGCGACCTCGCCGCTGCGGTCCGGATGGTTCGGTCCGCAGGTGCTGATCATCTCTCCGGTCAAGCGGGGCGATCGCGTCGTCGGGTATCTCACCAGCGGGCTGGATCTCGACGCATATGTGGAGAGCGTGCTCGATGCAGACGTAGCCCAGGGTTACGGCTATGCGCTGCGCGACGGCGCGACGCTGTTGTACGAGCGAACAGGTACGCGTTCGCCATCGACGGCGCGCTGGCACGTGACGGTCCCCGTATCCGCGATGGGCCGGCCGTGGACCCTGACGGTGTGGCCGACCGACGAGATCATCGCCGGCAGCACCTCGATCGTGTCCGTCGCCGTACTCGTATCGGGGTTGCTGCTCGCCGCATTGCTCGGCTGGATCGCGCTCGTGGCGCAGCGGTCGCGCGAGCTCAGCGGCCAGCTGTCGTCGCTCGTGGGCGAGCTGGCCGCGGAGAATGCCGCGCGCCGCGACTCGGAGCTGATGCGCGCGGCACTGGTGCGTTCCACGATCGACGGCGTCGCGGCGTTCGACGCCTCGGGGTGCGTCAGCGCGTGGAACCCACGCATGGCGGCGCTCACCGGCCGCGCCGAAGCGGAGGTCGACGGCAAGATGATCGGGGAGCTCATCCCGTTTCTCGAGACGGGGACGGAGGTGCAGATGCTGCTCGCCGCGCTCGCCGGACGCGGCACGCAGCTGCCGGACGTCCGGGCGACGGACGCAGGCAGCGGCGCCGACCTCTGGCTCGACATCAGCGTGACGCCGATGCGCTCGACCGACGGACACACCGTCGGCGGACTGCTCGTCGCGCGCGACATCACGGAGCGCAAACGGGTCGCGGACCTGGTGCTCGCCGGCAAGCTCGCCGCCGAAGAAGCGAGCCGCGCGAAGAGCGATTTCCTGGCGCGCATGAGCCACGAGCTCCGCACACCGCTCAACGCGGTGATCGGATTCACGAACGTGCTGCGGCGGAACAAGCACGGCCGGCTCGCGCCGGACGAGCTGACGTACATCGAACGCATCGGCGCGAATGGACGTCACCTGCTCGGCCTGATCAACGAAGTGCTGGATCTCGCGAAGGTCGAATCGGGGCGCGACACCGCGCAGCTCGCGCCAGCATCGCTCTCGACCCTGGTTGCGGATACGATCGCCGAGCTGGACGTACGCGCGAGTGGAGCGAGCGTTCGCCTTCAGGCGCAGCTTCCCTCCGGCGCCCTCGAGGTGAACACCGACGAAGCGAAGCTGAAGCAGGTGCTGATCAACCTCATCGGCAACGCGATCAAGTTCACTCCCGCCGCCGGCCGGGTGACGGTGCGCGTGATCAACGATGCGATGACGGGACGTCCGTCGCGCATCGACGTCGAGGACACCGGGATCGGGATTCCGGCGGAGCACGTCGGGGCGATCTTCGAGGCGTTCGAACAGGTGGACACCGACACCTCCCGACGGTTCGGCGGTACCGGCCTGGGGCTCGCCATCTCGCGGAAGCTGTGCGAGCTGATGGGCTACGACCTCGTCGTGCAGAGCCAGGTCGGAGTGGGCTCGACCTTCTCGATCGTGCTGTCGTCCGCGCGCGAGGATCAGGTCGCGGCCTGATTCTCGCGCCGCGCGCGCCTAGGGCTCCGAGCGAACGACGGTCCCACCCTTCATCACGAAGCGGACGTCCCGCGCGGCGTGGATGTCACGCGTCGGATCGCCGCGCACGGCGACCAGGTCGGCCAGCAGCCCGGGGCGCACACTGCCGAGCTGCTCGGCGAGATGAAAGATCCGCGCGTTCGTGCTGGTCGCCGCGCGCAGCGCCTGAATCGGGGTGAGCCCGTAATCGACGAGCAGCTCCAGCTCGCGGCCATTCTCGCCATGCGTGAAGACGCCGACGTCGCTGCCATTGCAGATCGTCACGCCCGCCGCCAACGCCGCCTTCATGCTGGCGCGCTTCTCCGCGATCCGCGACGGCTCGGGTTCGCCCGGCTTCCACCCGCGGTAGCGGAGCAGCGCGTCCCCGGCGGCGATGGTGGGGCAGAGCGCCACGTCGTGCTCCTTCATGAGGCGGAACACTTCGGGGGTACCGGCGTCGCCGTGCTCGATCGTCTCCACGCCGGCGAGCGTCGCACGGCGCATCCCCTCGGCCGTGGACGAATGCGCGACGACCGGCCGCCCCGAGCTGCGCGCGATCTCGACGATCTGCTTCAACTCGTCGAGAGTGAAAGTCGGGCGGGCTTCGCCGTTCGGGCCCCAGCGATAGTCCGCGTACACCTTGATCCAGTCCGCGCCGTGGCCGATCTGGTCGCGCACCACGCGCGCGAGATTGCCGGCATCGGCCTCCTCGGCGCCCTGCGGGAGCTCCACGTCGCCCGTATAGTGTGGGCCGTAGCTGCCGGTGGCGACGATGGCGCGCGTGACGACGATCATGCGGGGACCGGGGATGATCCCCTGCGCGATGGCGCGCTTGAGTCCGACGTCGGCGTAGCCGGCGCCCTCGGTGCCGAGATCGCGCGTCGTGGTGAAGCCGGCACGCAGGGTTTCGCGGGCATGATTGGTCGCGCGCGCCACCCGCAACGCGAGCGGCTCGCGCAGCACCTGGTCGTCCCACGGAGTCTCGTTGTATGGATGGAGCAGGAGGTGGGAGTGTCCCTCGATCATGCCCGGCAGGAGTGTCGTGCCGGCGAGATCGATGCGGCGAACGCCGGTCGGCGGCGCAATGCCGGCCGCGGGCCCCGCGGCGACGATGCGTTCGCTGCGCACGAGCACCGCCCACCCGTCATGGCTCTCCGTCCCGTCGAACACGCGCGACGGGAGAAGCAGAATCGGTGTGGAGTCGGGACGGGAGGCAGGCGCCTGGGCGCCAAGCGCCGGCGCGAGAGTGGCGGCGGCGAGTGTGACGAGTGAGCGGAGTCTCATGCGCGCAAATCAGCAGACGAAACGACCGCGCGTCAACGCATCCGTCGTCCCGAGCGAGGTGAGAGTCCCGCACTTCGCCCGGGACGCAATCCGGCCCCTCAGTCTCTCGGCGCCAGGCTGTACCCCACGCCGCGCACCGTGCGGAGCACGACGGAGCGGCTCGCGCTGAGCTTGCGACGCACGTAGCCGATGTAGACGTCGATCACATTGCGCCGCTCCGCCACCGCCGTGTCGCCCCACACGAAGTCGGCGAGCGTGCTCACCCCCACCGGTCGGGGCGAGTTCCAGAACAGGCAGTCGATCACCGCGCACTCGCGCGGCGTCATGGGCACTTCCGTACCGTTGCACCAGACGCGGTGCGCCTCGCGATCGAACACGACGTCGCCGATGGCGATGCGCGAGCCGGCGTTCACCGTGCGAGCTCGCCGAGCCATCGCGAGCAGGCGCGCCTTGAGCAGCCGCGATCCGGCGATGATCGCGTCGTCCGCCCCGGCGTCGAGCATGCGTTCGGCGTCGGCTTCGTCGCGGGCGTTCACGACGGCGATGCTGATCGTGGGCCACCGCCGGCGAAGGTGCCAGATGTCGCGCGCCAGGTCGCGCAGCGCGGTGCGGTCGATGAGCAGCACGTCGGGGCGCTCCCACCCCTCGGTGTCGAGCCGTCCGGCGGTCGGATCGTGATGCACGATGGAGGTGCCGTCATCGCTGACGGCGTCGCCGAGCAGCCCCGCGAGCTCGGCGGTGGCGACGATCGCCACGGACGCGACTGGAGGGTGAGTGAGCCGCATGATCGCCCGGGGAGAGGCGTGACGGTGGGTGGGTCACCGAAGCAGGCCCAAGACGATACCTCTCCCCGGGAGGCCCCGCAATGTGGGCCCGCCGGCCCCCCGAGGCGTCGCGGGCGGTCCACAGCCAGCCGGGGTAGATTGGGCGTCGCCAGTGCGGGCGAAACGACCGGCGCCCCGGCGGCGTAGAGTCGGCGCGGGACTTCAACCACACCAGGAGCGCAACACCATGAGTCAGCTTTCCGACGTGCTCGACTACGAGCTGATCGGCGACGACCTGCAGGCGGTGATCGTGACCCTCGATCCCGGCGAGACGGTGATCGCCGAGGCGGGAGCGATGATGTTCATGGAGCAGGGGATCGAGATGAACACCACGCTCGATCCCAACAAGCAGGGCGGCGGCGTGTTCGGCAAGCTGTTCGCCGGCGCGCGGCGCGTGCTGTCGGGCGACACCTTCTTCATCACCACCTTCGCCAACGGCAGCAGCACGCGCCGGAGCGTCGCCTTCTCGTCGCACTTCCCGGGCAAGATTCGCCCGGTGGATCTGCGCGAGTGGGGCGGGACGATCATCGCGCAAAAGGACGCCTTCCTGTGCGCCCCGCGCGGCACGAACGTGGACGTCGCCTTCACGAAGCGCATCGGCGCGGGCTTCTTCGGCGGCGAGGGCTTCATCCTGCAGCGCATCACCGGCGACGGGGTGGCCGTGCTGCACGCGTCCGGCGCGCTGTGGGAGAAGACGCTCGCGCCGGGCGAAGTGCTGCGCGTCGACACGGGGTGCATCGTGGCGATGGAGCAGCGCGTCGGCTACGACATCCAGATGGTGCCGGGGATCAAGACCGCGCTGTTCGGCGGAGAAGGGCTGTTCTTCGCCACGCTCACCGGTCCGGGAAAGATCATGCTGCAGACGATGCCCTTCTCGCGTCTGGCGGATCGCATCCTTGCCGCCTCGCCGCGCGCGGGCGGGCGGCAGATGCAGGAGGGGAGCATGCTGGGCGGGGCGGTGCTGGGGAGTGTGCTTGGTGGCGTGCTGGGGAACGACAATGGATAAGTGTGCGAGACCGAGTGGTTGACTGAATGACTGGATAGCTGGCCGACTGTCCGCAGTCGCGCAGTCATCCAGCAGACCAGTCAACCACCGGGCCAGGGTGACGACGGTTCACCCTCAGTCCCGCGGACAGTACATTTGCCGGATGTCCGCCATCGTCACGTCCGGCCTGCGCAAGGTGTACCCGCTCGCGTCCGCGAACGGCGCGCGCGAGCTGGTGGCACTCGATGCACTCGACCTGACGGTCGGCACCGGGGAGTTCTTCGGGCTGCTCGGGCCGAACGGCGCCGGCAAGACGACGACGATCGGCATCCTGACGACACGCGTGCTCGCCAGCGCCGGGCGCGCGTCCGTCGCCGGCGCCGACGTGATCAATGACCCGGTCGGAGTGCGGCGCCGCATCGGGGTCGTGCCGCAGCGAGCCAATCCCGATCGCGGCCTCGACGTGCTCGAGAACCTCGTCTTTCATGCCGCCTATTTCGGCATCGCGCGCGGAGAGGCCGAACGACGCGCGATGGCGCTGCTGGAGCAGCTGGGCATCGCCGAGAAGGCGAAGGAGAAGGTGGACGCCCTGTCGGGGGGACAGCAGCAGCGGCTGATGATCGCGCGTGCGCTGATCCATCAGCCCGACGTCATCTTCCTCGACGAACCGACGGTCGGGCTGGACCCGCAGGCGCGCCTCGCGTTGTGGGACGTGCTGCGCGATCTCCACCGCCAGGGGCGCACCATCGTGATGACGACGCATTACATGGAGGAGGCCGATCAGCTCTGCGACCGTCTGGCGATCGTGGACAAGGGCAAGCTGCTCGCGCTCGACACGCCGACGGCGCTCAAGGCGCGCGCACCCGGCGGCACGATGATCGAGCTCACCCTCGACGGCGATGCACAGGATGCGGCGTCGCGCGCCACGGCGCTCTCCGGCGTCAGCAAGGCCGAAGCGCTGGGCGACGTGCTGCGCGTGCACAGCAGTGCCGGCGGCCGGATCATCTCCAACGTCATCGAGGCGGCGGAGCAGGCCGGCCGGCACGTGCGCAACATCGCGCTCGAGGAGCCCAGTCTGGAGACGCTCTTCATTTCGCTCACCGGGAGGAAGCTGGAT
>DASSIC010000596.1:0-6440 GCA_035692325.1 Gemmatimonadaceae bacterium
CGCAGCCATCGCGTGACGACCACGTGGCACCTGCTCACGGGTGAGTACCCGCCGGCGAGCGGCGGCGTCGGGGACTACACGGCGGCGCTGGCCTCCGAGCTCGCGCGCCGTGGCCATGCCGTTCACGTCTGGTCGCCGTCGGTTCCACCGGACACGCCCGACGGCGAGGTGCACTTTCACGCACTGCCGGATCGTTTCGGCTCGCGCTCGCGCCGGGCGCTGCAGTCGATATGGGGCTCGAGCCCGGGAATCGTGCTGCTTCAATACGTGCCGAACGCACTCGGCGCCGGGGGATTGAACCTCCCGTTCTGCCGATGGCTGCAACGCGCCGCCGGCCGCTCGGACGTGCGCGTGATGTTCCACGAGCCGTACTTCTATTTCTCGTGGAATCCCGCCGGCAACGTGCGCGCGATCGTCCAACGGCTGATGGCGGGAATGCTCGTCGGCGCGAGCCGGACCGTCTACGTGTCGACGGAGACGTGGCGCCGTTACCTGCCGCAATCTTCGCGACTCACCGTGCTGCCGGTGCCTTCGACGATTCCCCGCGGTTGCGACGCGGACGCCGCCGCCCGGTTCCGCGCCCGCATTGCGCCGGCCCCCGGCGCGGCCGTGGTTGGGCATTTCGGCACGTACGGGGATCACGTCGGGGGCGCGCTCGAACCGGTGGTGCCGCTCGTGCTCGACCGGAGCTCCGCGCAGTTCGTATGCATCGGTCGAGGGGGGGATCGCTTCGCGGCCGCGCTTCGCGCCCGACACCCCGCGTTCGCCGGCCGCATTCACCACACGGGTGCGCTCGCGTCGTCGGATGTGGCCGCGGCGATTCGTGCCTGCGACGTGATGCTGCAGCCCTACCCGGACGGCATCACGACGCGCCGCACGTCCGTGATGGCGGCGCTGACGAATGGCGTGGCAACCGTCTCCACCGACGGCGCGCTGACCGAGGCGGTGTGGCGCTCCAGCGGCGCCGTTGCGCTGGCGCCGGCGAACGACGCGCGCGCGATCGCCACGACGGCGATCGGCCTCCTGGGCGACAGCACCGCGCGTGCCGAGCTCGCAGCCGCCGGGCGCCGCGCGTATGACGCGCACTTCGCGATCGAGAACTCCGTCGACACGCTGCTCCGCCAGCCATGACCGCGCGGCCGCTCCGGATCCTTCTCGTGGGCGACTATGCTGACGACGCGCGGCTCGGCTCCGGCAAGGTGGCGCACAAGCTTCGCGACGAACTCATCGCGGCCGGCCACGAGTGCACCGCGCTCTTCGCGGACGACATCGGCGGCGCGCCGTCGGGCCGCCAGGTCCGGCAGCTCGTGTCGCCCCTGCTCGCCGCGCGTGCGATCCGTGCGGCGCTCGCGCGCGTGCCCTACGACGTGATCGACGCAGCGAGCGCCGAAGGCCTGTGGTTCGGGCTCGAGAAGCGGCTCGGCGGGTGGCGCGCGATTGCCTACGTCTGCCGCTCGAACGGAATCGAGCATCTCAACTATCGACGCATGCTCGACGACAGCACGGCAGGCCTGGCGGACAAGCCCCTGGTGCGGCGACTGTGGTACCCCGTCTCCCGACTCACGCAGGTCGCCGCCGCGGCACGGCTGGCCGACCGGCTCATCGTGTTGAACGACACGGATCGGCGTTTTGCGCTCGAGCGCGGCTGGCAGCCTGCCGCGCGTATCGACGTCGTGCCGCACGGCGTCTCCGAACGTTTTCTCCATCCGCCGTCGAGCGCTGCCCCGCGCGGCGCGGGGGCGCTCTTCTGCGGCGCCTGGGATCGTGTGAAAGGCGTCCCGTATCTCGTCCAGGCCTTCGACCGTCTCGCGGCCGACGGGCGTCCCGTGCCGCTGACCATTCTCGGCCCCGGACTCGGCGCGGCGGACGTCATGCAATCGATTCCCGATCGCTTGCGGCCCGCGGTCACGGTCATCGAACGAGTCTCAGAAGAGCGGGTGATCGAGGAATACCGTCGGCATGACGTGCTCGTGTTTCCTTCGACGTATGAAGGATTCGGCCTCGTCGTGCTCGAGGCCATGAGCCAGGGACTGCCCGTCGTCGCGACGGCGGTCGGCTGCGCTACGGATCTGATTCGTGACGGCGAGAACGGCGTCATCGTGCCATCGCGTGACGCGAACGCGCTGGCGATCGCCATCCGTCGTGTGATGGACGCCCCCGCGAAGCGCGACCGCATCGGGGCGAACGCCGCCGCGACCGTCGCGTCCATGACCTGGCGGCGCACGGCCGAGCGCACGGTCGACGTTTATCGCGCCGCCCTGGCTGACGCTTCATCCTCGCGCCGCACATGAGCGCACTCACGGTCGGCATCACCACGCGCAATCGTCCGGCGGCGCTGGAGCGGTGTGTCCGATCGCTGGCGCGCCTGCAGCCGCTCGCCGTGCAGGCGTGGATTTTCGACGACGCGAGCGAGCCGCCCGTGGCGCCGCTGGTGAAGCGCGCCGCACCCGCTGCAATGGACGCGCGCGTCATTCGTGACGATCGCGCGGTCGGCAACATCGCGGGACGGAACCGCCTGGTGAGGGAGGCGGAAGCGCCGTTCGTGCTGCTCCTGGACGACGACGCGGTGATTCTCGAGAGGGCCCCGATCGAGCGCGCGATGCAGTTGCTCGCGGCGGATCCCCGCGTGGCCGCCGTGGCGTTCGCGCAGGGCGAGGCGGATGGGCGCCCGTGGCCCGAGCGGATGCAGCCCGCGCGGGCCCGCGGGCCGGTCTACGTCCCGGCGTTCATAGGGTTCGCGCACCTGATCCGGCGCGACACGTTTCTCGCGCTCGGGGGCTATCGCGAAAGCCTCGTGTTCTATGGGGAGGAAAAGGACTTCTGCGTCCGCGCGCTCGACGCCGGGCACCGCATCGTATATCTGCCCGACGCGATCGTCGGACATGTGCCGGATCCGGGCGGCCGCAGCGCGACCCGCTACGTGCGCTTCGTCATCCGCAACGACTGTCTCTATTCGCTGTACAACGAGCCATGGCCGCTTGCCGCGATCAGCCTGCCAATCCGGCTGTGGCGATACCGCCGGATGGCCGCGCCGAATCGCGACAGCGGCGGGCTGCGCTGGATCGCGAGGGAGCTCGCGCACGCGCTGCCGAGCGTTCGCCGGGAGCGGCGACCGGTCTCGTGGGCCACGATACGTGAGTGGAGGCGACTCGCTCGCACGGCCGTTCCGTACGTTCCACCGGCCTCCTGAACTTGAAACACCTCCTCACAATTGGCCATTCCTACGTCGTCGGACTCAATCGCCGGCTGGCGGACGAGATGGCGCGGGAAGCCGGCGATCGCTGGCGCGTCACGGCTGCCGCGCCGGAGAGCTACGCAGGTGATCTTGGCCGCATCACGCTCGAACGAACCGGCGAGGACGCCAGCGAGGTCGTGCCGCTCCCCGTTCACCTCGACCGCTCCCCGCACCTCATGATGTACGGGCGGCTCGCCCCCCTGATGAAACGGCAGTGGGACGTCGTGCATTGCTGGGAGGAGCCGTATGTCATGGCGGCGGCCCAGATCGCCGCCGCGGCGCCGCGGCCGGCCGCGTTCGTGTTCTCGACATTCCAGAACATCGCAAAATCGTACCCGCCGCCGTTCAATTGGATCGAGCGCCGCGTGCTGCGTCGATCGAGCGGCTGGATTGCCTTCGGACAGACCACTCGTGACGTGCAGCAGGGGCGTCCCGGATACTCCACGATTCCGTCGCGGGTGATTCCTCCCGGCGTCGACACCCGCGCTTTCACGCCGGACGGCGAGGGACGGGCCCAGGTGCGCGCCGCGCGCGGCTGGGACGACGCCGTTCCCGTCATCGGCTTCGCCGGACGCTTCGTTCCTGAAAAGGGGCTCGAGGTACTGATCGCCGCGTTGCGCCGGATGGAGACGCCGTGGCGCGCGCTGTTCGTGGGCGGCGGTCCGGAGCTCGCGCAGGTGGAGGCCCTGTCGGCGGCGTTCCCACGCCGCGTGAGCATCGCGCGCGGCGTGACCCATGCCGAGATGCCGGCGTTCTACAACGCGATGGACGTGCTGTGCGCGCCGAGCCAGACGACGCTGCGCTGGAGGGAGCAGTTCGGCCGCATGCTGAGCGAAGCGATGGCGTGCGGCGTGCCTGTGGTGGCGAGCCGCAGCGGCGAGATTCCGCACGTCGTCGCCGATGCCGCCGTGCTGCTGCCGGAGGACGACGTCGAGGCGTGGGCGTCGACGCTCACGCGGGTCCTGCAGGATGCGTCCGCGCGACGCGAGCTCGCGGATCGGGGGCTGCGCCGCGCCCGGACTGAATTCGCCTGGCCGATCGTCGCCAGGCGCCACCTGGACTTCTTCGACGAGCTGACGGGAACGCGATGACTCACCTCAAGGTCGCGATCATCGCGGACATGCTCGAAGAGCGGTGGCCGAGCATGGATCTGGTCGCGGACATGCTGATGAAGCAGCTTCGCAGCGCGCACACGGACCGTGTCGACGCGACGCTGTTCCGGCCGCGGATGCGGACCCGCGCCGGCGCGATGCCGATCGCGGGGTCATCGCGCGCGGCGTTCAAGATCGACCGCTACGCGAACCGGCTCTGGGACTACCCGCGCGCCGCGCGCCGGCTCGCCTCGTCATTCGACGTCTTCCACGTCGTCGATCACAGTTACTCGCAGGTGGTGCACGTGCTGCCGCCGGAGCGGACGCTCGTGACGTGCCACGACCTGGATACGTTCAGGTCGGTGCTGTCTCCCGAGCTCGATCCGCGGCCGGCGCCGTTCCGGGCGATGACCCGGCACATCCTCGCGGGCCTGCGGAAGGCCGCGCACGTCGCGTGCGACACGGAAGCCACCCGCGATGCGCTCGTCGAGCGGGTGAACATCGATCCGGCGCGGACGAGCGTCGTGCCGAACGGGCCACATCCGAGCTGCTCGCCCAGGCCCGAGCCGTCGGCGGACGCCGAAGCGGGCCGTCTCCTCGGGCCCGCAGCCGGGCACGTCGAGCTCCTCCATGTCGGCAGCACCATCGCTCGCAAGCGCATCGACGTTCTGCTGCACGTGGTCGCGGCCGTGCGACGGCGGCGGCCGGAGGCGAGACTCGTGCGCGTCGGGGGGCCGTTCACGGCGGAACAGCGGGCCCTGATGCGCACCCTCGGCCTCGACGACGCGATTACGGTGCTCCCGTTCCTCGATCGTTCGACGCTGGCGGCGGTGTATCGGCGAAGCGCGCTGGTGCTGCTGCCGTCGGAGCGCGAGGGGTTCGGGCTGCCGGTGCTCGAAGCCCTGGCATGCGGGACGCCGATCGTGGCCAGCGACATCGAGCCGCTGCGCGAAGTGGGAGGCGACGCCGTCGAGTATTGCGATCCCGAGAACGTGCAGGCGTGGACGGATACCGTGCTCCGCCTCCTGGCGGAGAGCGCGGATCGCGAGCGCCGGGACGCGCGCCGCGCCGCGGGCATCGCGCGCGCGTCGTCGTTCAGCTGGAGCCGCTACGCGGCGCAGGTCGCCGCGCTCTACTCGCGCATTGCCGCGCAGGATGGCGCGGTCGCGGCAACGTGAGCACGATCCTCCACGTCGGCAAGTTCTATCCTCCGACCCCGGGCGGGATGGAACAGGTCGTCGAGGCGCTGTGTCACGTGAACGGCGACGGCGTCGTGAACCGCGCGCTCGTGTTCAATGCCGGGCCGCGCACGCTCAGCGAGACGGTCGACGGGATCGCGGTCACGCGCGTCGGGACGATGGCCACCGCCGGCTCGGTTCCGATCGCGCCAGGATTTCCCGCTGCCCTCCGGCGCGCCCGCCCCGACGCCATCGTGCTGCACGAGCCGAACCCGTGGGCGCTGCTGTCGTTCACGATCGCGCGGCCGCGCGCGCCGCTCGCGATCTGGTTCCACAGCGAAGTCGTGCGGCCGCGCCTGCAGTACGCGCTCTTTTATCACCCCGTGGCGCGGAACCCGTACCGGCAGGCGCGCCGGATCGTCGTCTCGTCTCCCGCCCTCGCCGAACACGCCACGGCGCTGGCCCCTTACCGGGATCGCATCACGGTGATTCCGTTCGGGATCGATCCCGCACGGTGGGACGCCACGCCCGCGGTGGGGGCGCGGGCGGCGGCGATTCGCGCCGGCCTCGGCGGCCGCCCCCTCGTGCTGTTCGCCGGACGAATGGTCCCTTACAAGGGGGTCGACATCCTGCTGCGCGCGCTCGTGGACACCACGGCGGCGGCGATCGTCGTCGGCCGCGGACCGTCGCTGGCGGGCTGGAAGGCCCTGGCCCGGGAGCTGAAGCTGGACGATCGCGTGACGTTTGCCGGCGAAGTGCCGCATGACGAGCTCGCCGCCCTCTACCACGCGTGCGATATGTTCGCGCTGCCGTCGGTCACGCGGGCGGAGGCGTTCGGCTACGTGCAGCTCGAGGCGATGTGCTGCGCCAGGCCGGTCATCAGCACGCGTCTTCCATCCGGGGTGCCGTGGGTGAACCGCGACGGGGAAACCGGCC
>DASSIC010000597.1:0-5423 GCA_035692325.1 Gemmatimonadaceae bacterium
AAGGCGAGGTCCAGATCGGGCGCGAGCTGCGCGGCGCGCGGCCACACGCGCTGCCAGATGCGCAGACGCAGCGCCTCCGACGGCGGTGGAAAGTCCACGGCGAACTGCAGCCGGCGAACGAAGGCGCGATCCATGTTGCCACGCAGGTTCGTGGCGAGGAGGAAGATGCCTTCGCTCGACTCCATTCGCTGGAGCAGGAACGCCACCTCGAGATTTGCATAGCGATCGTGGGCGTCCTTCACCTCGGAGCGCTTCCCGAACAACGCGTCCGCTTCGTCGAAGAGGAGGATGGCGTGCGCACGGCGCGACTCGGCGAAGAGCGCATCGAGGTGCTTTTCCGTCTCGCCGATGTACTTGCTCACGACCCGCGACAGGTCGACGCGGTACAGCTCCATTCCGAGCTCCGCCGCGAGCACTCCGGCAGCCATGGTCTTCCCGGTGCCGGGCGGGCCAGCGAAGAGGGCGCTGATCCCGCTCGCCACGCTCACCTTGCGCCCGAAGTCCCAGTGCTCGAGCACCTGGTGGCGCTGCCGCACGGCGTCGGCGATGTCGTGCAGCTGGTGCGTCGCGTCCGCGGGCAGCACCAGGTCGTCCCAGTCGTGCGCGAGCGCGACCCGGTCCGCGAGACGATCGAGGCGATGCGACACCAGACTGCGGCAGGCGGCGCGGAGCTGCGCGCCGCTCACACCGGACTCAGGTCGTCCGGCCAATCGCCAGCTCGTGGCCACGGCGCGCGAGGCGCGCTGGACGTGCCCCACCGTGAGCGGGGCGACCGCCGCGACGTCTCGGATGTCGGCGTTGTCGGAAGTGATCCCCTCGTCGGCCAGGAAACGACGCCAGGCCTGCTCGCGGAGAGCGACGGACGGCGAGGTCAGCTCGAGCTGTGCCACCTCGGCCGCATCGAGGAGCGCCGGCGGATTGAACGGCCGTTCGCTCACGACGAATCCCGCCGCGAATCCCCGTGCCGTCATTTCCCGCGCAGCCTCGAGCAGGGAGTCCGTCGCGGTCTCCTCGGGCATCATCGAGCCGTCGACGCACGGCCACTCGCCGTTCAGCCGCGCATCCCGCAACCAACCGAGCAGCCGCTCCGTCAGCACGCCACCGGCCTGCGCCGGGTCGAGCGAGAAGAAGGACGCCCGTCCTCCCGCGCGCTCGGCCAACCAACCGGCGAGCGCGCGCTTGCCGCTGCCGTCAGGACCGCTGAGACACACCAGCGGCGGCCGCCCAGCCAGCCGAGCGGCGTGCTCCAGCCACACCGACACCGCATGGGCACGCTCCGCCGTGGCGGCGGGCAGCAGTGGAAGACCATGGCTCGGCCGATTCTCGTGCTCATTGGCGGGCGAGAGGAGGCGATCGACGAGCGTCGCATCCATCAGCAGCGTATCTCCGAGCCCGCCCTCTCCGCTCGAGCGGCGAATGAGCAGACGCTGCCGCAGGAGCGGGGCATCGGGTGTGAGCACGCGCTGGACGGCGAGCCGGTCGCTCCATCCACTTCCGTACAGCTCGAGCGCGACCGCGATGCTCGGCCGCGTGCGGAGCACGTCGTTGTGCAGATAGGCGATGACCCGACCGTAGCCGGCATGGAGATCGGGCGCCAGCGCGAGCATGCAGAGGTCCAGCTCGAGTGGCGAGAGGCCGAACGCAACCGAGAGGATACGGAGCGGTAGGGGGACGCCGCGTCGCGCCGCGGTCTCGCTTTCCACCGCGATCCGCCGCGACTGCTCGGCAATGAGTGGATCGAATGGTGAGGCCGGCAGCAGCGTGCGGGGCCCCCGCCCGCTCGCGCCGGAGATCCACTCCGCCAACGGTGCCTCGAGAAAATCATCGACCTCCCGGTCGAGGATCACGACGCCGTCGAGCCCCGTTGCTTCCTGCGGCCCGGAGCGCCGCCGAACCCGGTCCACGGCGCGTCGCAGCACGAGGTGCAGCCGCGCGAGATGTCCCTCGAGCTCCGCCCAGCCATGCGCATAGCCCGCGGCCACGTCGCCGATGTCGCGCGCACGGTTGGGTGTATCCGTGTGGGCGGCGCCACGCCGAGGCGATGCGGCGGACGTCACGGGTCGCGGTCCGGAGGCGGCTCGACCAGCGGCAGCCAGCGTCCGATGGTCGACGGGTCGGGAGCACGGATGGCATCGGCGAGCTGGCCTGCCGAGACCTCACCCAGTGCCACGCGATACGGCCGGAGCACGAAGAGAAAGGCACGCGCGCCTTCGCGCTCGAGGGCGAGCAGGCGGAGCGCGGGAGCCTGGTGCAGGAGCGACGTGTAATGCTCGGGCAGCTCCGCACCGGGCAGCGCAACGATCGCGGCGTCGGCACGATTGCGTACAGCGGCGGCGACGACATCCGCCGGCGTCGCGGCGTCGGCGACGATGGTCATGTCCGAATGCTGCTCCAGCATCGCTCCAATGATCTCGCGCGTCAAACGTGGCATTGCGCCAATGACGATGCGCAGCTGTTCCACGACCGGGACTCGTTGCAGGGTGCGTCAGTATCGAGTGCCCGATGCGCACGGACCATGAATCGCTGGGTTCAATAGAGATGCAGGGAAGAGATCTAGATCTCTTCCCTGCATCTCTCTCCAGGCGCGACGCTGCGTCAGCCCCGCAATGCGGGCGACGCGGGATCACCCTCGGGCAGTGTCGCGATGCGGGCGCGGGCGCGCTCCGCGGCCTCGACGCGTCCACAGCACTGGAGCTTCTCGAGGATGTTGTGCACGTGGTTCTTCACCGTCGCGAGCTCGATCCCCAGCTTGCCGGCGATCTGCTTGTTGGAGAGACCGTGGTCGATCAGGCGAAGGACTTCGCGCTCGCGGAGCGTGAGCCGCCGACCCTTCCCTCCCAGCCGTATGCCCCGCGCGAGCTCCGTCACCCGGCCGAGCAGCGCCGCGGCCTGGCGCGGCGAACAATCGAGTTCACCGCGCGCCGCGCGCTCCACCGCCGACACCACGTCGTCGATCGTTCCCTCCCGCGATACGAAGCCCGCCACACCCGCTTCGGCATAGTCGAGCAGGGACCGTGAATCCACGCCCATCCCGATCGCGATCACCTTGACCTGCGGCTGCACGCTCAGGACTGCCTGAATCGTCTCGCGGCATGTGGCCATGGCCAAGTCGATCAGGATGACGTCGGGGCCAAGATCCTGACTCAGGCGCGCCGCCTCGGAGATCGTGGCAGCAGCTGCCACGACGCTCAGTTCGGGACGCCGGCTCAAGGCCTGCACGATTCCGTCTCTGAAGAGTCGAACGTCCGCTACCACCAGCACCCGGTGATCCACGCGCTCTCTCCGACGCCTGTGAGAACCAGTACGCGCACTGATACTCGGCTTCCTGGTTCCAGTTCGCCATTCGACTCTGAGAAAATTCTCAGAGTCGTCGTCGGTCCGCGAACTGAAGCACTGTCGGTAGTTTGAGGAGTAGTATCCGCCACGTGAGCGGGCTCGACATCGATTCGTCGGACTTCGCCCAATGGCGATATCTATCGAAGGAGGCTGGCGCCGTCGGGGCGGCACAAGCCGGATAAGGCCGCGCCTCGAGGATCTGGTCCAAGCCGGCTCGCCAGTTGGCAAATCAAGAATCTTCGTGAAAGGACCCTGACACATGGCACAAACGCTGGAGCTCGGTCTCGACACCTTCGGTGACGTCACCGCTGACGCCGAGGGCAAGCCACTCCCGTTCGCGCAGGTCATCCGCGACGTGATCGAGGAGGCGGTGCTCGCCGACGAGGTGGGCATCGACTTCTTCGGCGTCGGCGAGCATCACCGCGCCGACTTCGCCGTGTCGGCACCGGAAGTCGTGCTCGCCGCCATCGCCGGACGCACGCGACGCATCCGGCTCGGCTCCGCGGTCACGGTGCTCAGCTCCGACGATCCGGTGCGCGTCTTCCAGCGCTTCGCCACGCTCGACGCCGCGTCGAACGGGCGCGCCGAGGTGATACTCGGTCGCGGCTCGTTCACCGAGTCGTTTCCCCTGTTCGGCTACGACCTCCGGCAGTACGAGACGCTGTTCGAGGAGAAGCTGGAGCTGTTCGCCGCGCTGCTCGCGCAGGAGCCGGTGACCTGGCGCGGGACGACGCGCGCGTCGCTCACCGAGCAGCGCGTCTATCCGCTGGTCGAGTCGGGGCGGCTGACGACCTGGGTCGGAGTGGGCGGCAGTCCGGAGTCGGTGGTGCGCGCGGCGTACTACGGTCTGCCGATGATGCTCGCCATCATCGGCGGCGACTCGGCGCGGTTCAAGCCGTACGTGGATCTCTATCATCGCACGGTGCAGGAGCGCGGGCTGTCGCCGCTGCCGATCGGTGTCCACTCCCCCGGCTACGTGGCCGACACGGACGCGCAGGCGCGCGAGGAGTTCTGGTCGGGCTACAAGCAGATGCACGACCGGATCGGCGCCGAGCGTGGGTGGCCGCCAATCACGGCCGCGGCGTTCGAGCGGGAGGTGGAGGCGGGCGCCATGTACGTCGGCTCCCCCGAGACGGTCGCGCGCAAGATCGCCGCGACGGCCAGATCGCTCGGCATTGCGCGGTTCGATCTCAAGTACAGCGCCGGGCCGTTGCCGCACGCGAGGCTGATGCGGAGCGTCGAGCTGTACGGCCGACGCGTCATTCCACTCGTGCGCGAGCTGATGTCGTAACAGCCACGGCCGAGCGGGACGAGTGAAGGGGTGAAGGGTGGAACCCCGGAGGAGCGTCATCGAGTCAAACGCGTCACGCGGTTGACCGCTCGTTCACCAGTCGTTCACGCCCTTCCTCGTTCACCGTTCAACCTGCCCCGCTGTCGTTCGACTGCGCTCAGCGTGCAGGTTCTTCGCGTTGCTCAGGACGACAGGCACTCCACGCGACTCGCGGTTGCCGAGCTTGGCATTCCGTTGTGTGCATTCTGTTCTTTTCGCCCGGCCGGGCAGTGGGTTGAATCAACGCAAGGAATGCACGAAAACGACGGAAGCTGCTGAACGGGCGGATCACCCATTTTGTAGATCCGCCCGTTCCGTTGTTTTCGCCCGTTCCGTGCATTCTTTTCGTTGGGACTACAGATCGACTGCGATTCATTCTCGGACGAGCGATCAGGCCGTTGTCTGTCATCAGTTGGCTGGCTTCGCTCGTGCGGGGCGACATATTCCGTCATGCGCTTCATTCTCCGGATCACGCTCGTCCTCGCCGCACCGCTGCTACTGGTCTCGGCCAATCGCCCGGTCGTGCCGACGCCGTTCGCCCGGTTCGTGGACCGCTACCTCGACGACTTCGCGCGGCGGCATCCGTCGATCGCGGCGGGCAACGGGCTGCACAAGTACGACGCGCGGCTCGATGACTTCTCGGCGCGCGCCATCCATGATGAAGTCGCCGCGCTCGAGCGCGACCGGGCCGAGCTGACGCGATTCGACACGGCGCGCCTCAGTCCGGACGAGCGGGTGGACCGCCGAATCCTGCTCG
>DASSIC010000598.1:0-3140 GCA_035692325.1 Gemmatimonadaceae bacterium
ACGAGGCAATGATCTGCGCGGCATACGACTGCACGACTCCGGCGGCCGAACCCTTCTCGGCATTGACGTCGAGATGCACCGCATCCACGCCGCGGCGGACGAGCTCGCGCGCGAAGTCGGATGGAATGGTGAGCACCAGCGTGGCGCGGCCGCGGAGCATGGCGTCGTTCGCCGGCTCCGGCGTTGCAGACGCGCCTTCCACCCGGAAGTAGCCCGAGGCGCCGAGGCGGCTCACGAGCCCGCGCGACACGCTGCTGCGGTCCTGGTCCACCACCCAGATCGGCGTCTGCCGGATGGCGAAGGTGGTGGCGTTGCTCAGCACGAGAAGCTGGACGAGCGGCAGCATGATGATCTGCACGAGCGTCGCGCGATCGCGCACCACGTGCAGCACCTCGGCGCGCGCCAGCACCAGGGTTCGCCGAATGAACGGCACGTCGGGGAGGCGCGGCCTCATTGCAGTCGCGCGCTGAAGGAGCGGGAGGCGGCCACCATGAGCACCAGCGCCATGGCGGCCAGCGCGAGGGTCTGCGGCCAGAGCACCGACAGCCCGACCCCCTTGAGCATGATGCCCCGCGCGATGAGCACGAACCACTTGGCCGGAACAACGTTCGACAGCCATTGCAGGGCGCGCGGCATGCTCTCGAGCGGAAAGATGAAGCCGGAGAGGATCTGCGTCGGCAGCATCGTCGCCATCATCGCGGCCATCATCGCGACGCGCTGCGACGACGTGCGAGCCGAGATGAGAATGCCGAGGGCGAGGGCGACGAGGATGAACAGGAGCCCTTCGGCCAACAGGAGCGTGACGCTGCCGCGCACCGGCACGTGGAACACAAGCTTGGCCTCGGCGAGCACGAGGAGCACGCTGACGAACCCGATCGCGAGGTAGGGCGCCACCTTGCCGACGATGATCTGCCATGGGCGCAGGGGCGAGACGAGCAGCGCCTCGAGCGTTCCCGTCTCCTTCTCGCGCGTGAGCGAGAGCGCGGTCATGAGTGCCGAAATGATGTTCAGCACGAGCGCCATGAGCCCGGGAACGAAGAGGTTGGTGCTCGCGCGCGTCGGGTTGAACCGGGACCGTGCCTCGGTCACGATGTGGATCCCGCCACGTGTCTGCCTGCGCTCGGCCTCGTACTGCTGAACGACCGCCGACACGTAGCTCTGCCGTGCCGTCCCCGAGTTGGGTTCGGTGGCGTCGCTGATCACGAGCAGCTGGGCCGGCTCGCCGCGAGCGAGCCGCTCGCCAAAGGAGGGCTCGAACTCGATGGCGACCTGCGCGGTGTCGGTGCGAAAGAGCCGATCGAGCGCCTGCTCCGACGGCAGGACGGCGATGACGCGAAAGACACCACTCGCCATGAAGCGGTCGCGCAGGGCCAGCGTCGTGGCGTCCGGGTGCGGATCGACGATCACAAGCCGGACGTCGGTCACGTCGGTGCGGATCGAGTAGCCGAACAGGACGACCTGCACCACGGGGAGCAGCACGAGCACGGTGAGCGTGCGGCGATCGCGGAGTATGTGGTAGACCTCCTTCCGGAGCAGGCCGAGGAGCGCGCTCATGACGCTGCGGCTGGGTGCGTCACGCCCGCCGCCTCCGGCCGCACGAGACGCACGAACAGCTCGTCGATCGACGGCACGCCGGCGTCACGCTTGAGCGCCGCCGGCGCGCCCATCACGGCGATGCGCCCGGCGACCATGATCGAGATGCGATCGCAGTACTCCGCCTCGTCCATGTAGTGCGTGGTGACGAGCACGGTCGTACCGGCGTGAGCCGTTTCGTAGATCATCTCCCAGAACTGCCGGCGCGTGATCGGGTCCACGCCGCTCGTCGGCTCGTCGAGAAAGAGGACGCGCGGCCGGTGCAGCAGCGCCACGGAGAAGGCGAGCTTCTGCTTCCACCCCAGCGGCAGCGTGCGCACGATGGCGGACTCGGCGCGCTCGAGCGCCAGGCGCGAGAGCATCTCGCGCAGCCGCTCGTCGATCTCCTTCGGGCGGAGATCGTAGAGGCCGCCGTACAGGCGAGCATTCTCGCGGACGGTCAGATCGTCGTAGAGGGAGAAGCGCTGGCTCATGTAGCCGATCTGCCGCTTCACTGCTTCGGTCTCGCGCACCACGTCGTGCCCCGCCACGGAGGCGGTCCCGCTACTCGGCGCGAGCAGGCCGGTGAGCATGCGGAGCGCCGTCGTCTTTCCGGCGCCGTTGGCGCCGAGGAAGCCGAACACCTCACCGACGCGAACGTCGAACGTGATGCTGTCGACCGCGGTGAAGTTGCCGAACATCCGCGTGAGATCGCGGGTCGCGATGGCGATGTCGGTCATGGCACGGGTTGGCCGGCGTCGGGCGTGCCCATGAGGGCCATGAAGGCATCCTCGATCGTCGGCCGCTCGACGTGCACGTCGGCGCCGGGCAGCGCGTGCGAGGCGAGGAAGGCGGTGACGTCGCCGACCAGCGCGTCCGGCGACATCTCGCGGCGGTCGTCGGTGTAGTGCATCGACTCGCCGAAGGGATAGACCGAATGGACGTGCGGATGCTCGCGCAGCGCCTGAAGGGCGCGATACCGGTCGGAAGCGCGCACGCCCAGCAGTGGACGATCGAACCGTGCTGCCACCGCGCTCGGCGTATCGATGGCGAGCAGGCGGCCGCGCTGCACGAGCGCAACGCGATCGCACCGGTCGGCCTCGTCCATGTACGGCGTGGAGACGACGATCGTGAGCCCGCCAGCGCGCAGCGTCCCGAGCAGATCCCAGAACTCGCGACGCGAGACGGCGTCGACGCCGGTGGTCGGCTCGTCGAGCAGCAGGATCTCCGGGCGGTGCACGAGCGCACAGCAGAGGGCGAGCTTCTGCTTCATCCCCCCCGACAGCGCGCCCGCCCGGCGATCGCGGAAGGGCTCGAGCTGCGAATAGATCGGGGCGATCTGCGCGTACTGTTGCTCCACCGTCGTGCCGAACACCGACGCAAAGAAGCGCAGGTTCTCCGCCACGCTCAGGTCCGGATACAGCGCGAAGCGTCCCGGCATGTACCCGATGCGCCGGCGCAGCTCCCACATGTCGCGTACGACGTCGCGGTCGAGGACGCGCGCCGAGCCGGCGTCGGGAAGGAGGAGCGTGGTGAGGATGCGAAAGAGGGTGGACTTCCCCGCTCCG
>DASSIC010000599.1:0-7411 GCA_035692325.1 Gemmatimonadaceae bacterium
CGGGGCGGGGGAGTGGCTTCTCGCTGGAGGCACCAGAAGGAGTGCGGTTCCTCACGCGGTCACGATTGTTCACCGACGACGAATGGGCGGCGCTCGAGCGGGAGGGAGCGCCGCCGCGCGGCGATCAGGCCGCGACGCTCACCAGCCGCGAGGCTGCGCTGAACACCGCGCGTCCCGGATGATCGGCGGTGCCGAAGAGTCGTGCCGCCATGAAGGCGCCGTCCATCAGGAGCAGCAGCTGATCGCCGAGTGCATCGGCGTCTGCGGCGCCGATGTCGGCGGACATCTCGCGCAGCCGCTGGCGCACGCGCTGCTTGTGCCGACGTGCCACGTCGTGCGCGCGCGTGGCGGGCTCGGGAAATTCCGACGCGGCGAGTAGAAAGGGGCAGCCGAGACATTTCGGAGACGACACCAGCTTCTCGAGCCCGGCAAAGACGCCGAGCAACCGGTCGCGCGCGGCGCGATCCTCGGGGCCAGCCCAGCCCTCGAAGTGCCGCCAGAACTGCGCATCCACCCGCTCGAGCCACGCGGCGATGAGGTCGTCCTTGGACGGGAAGTGGCGGTAGAGTGTCATCTTCGCCACGCCCGACTCGCGCACGATTAGGTCGACTCCCGCCGCCGCGAACCCCAGCCGAAAGAAGAGCCTTCCAGCGACGTCGAGGATGTGCTCGGCCGTGGAGGGAGGCTGGTCGCCGGCGGCGAGCACAGCGGCTGGTGATACGCGGGGCATGAACGAAAAATACGATACAGATCGGTATTGACGCAAGCGATACAGATCTGTATCGTACGTGCCATCCGCGCCGCACGTCGCGCCGCCAATGCTCGAACGCCTCACTCAATCACCCATGCAGATCGGAATCTTCGGGACCGGCATCGTTGGCCAGACCATCGCCGCCGCCCTCGCGGCCAAGGGACACAGCGTCATGATCGGCACACGCGATCCCGCCGCCACCATGAGTCGCGACTCCGGCAACGCGTTCAACAAGACGCCCTTTCACGACTGGCAGAAGGCGAACCCCACAGTGAAGCTCGGTACCTTCGCCGACGCGGCGCGCTTCGGCGAGGCCATCATCAATGCGACCTCCGGCGAGGGCGCGCTTCCCGCGCTCCAGGCCGCCGGCGCTGATGTGCTCGGAACCAAGGTCGTGCTCGACATCGCCAACCCGCTCGACTTCTCGCGCGGCATGCCGCCCACGCTGTCCGTCTGCAACACCGACTCGCTGGGAGAGCAGCTGCAGCGCGCCTTTCCGAAAGTGCGCATCGTGAAGACGCTCAACACCACGAACGTCATGGTGATGGTGAACCCGGCGGCGGTCGCTGGCGGGGATCACTCCATGTTCGTGTGCGGCAACGATGCCGGCGCCAAGGCGAGCGTGAAGAAGTGGCTCGGCGAGTGGTTCGGCTGGCGCGACGTCATCGACCTGGGTGACATCACCACCGCGCGCGGCACCGAGATGCTGCTGCCGATCTGGCTGCGCCTCTGGGGTGCTCTGGGCAATCCGATGTTCAACTTCAAGATCGCCCGCTGAGCGGGACATCGCTCAACCGCTTCGCTGGCTCTGTTCCGCCGTCACGTCGCGCAGCAGCACGGCGATCCCATGCTCGGTCCGCTCCGCGCGGACCGAGAACCAGCGGCGCGTCGGCGCATGCAGCTCGGTGAACTCCGCGAACGGTTGACCGGTCAGCAGCTCCGGGAGATAGCGGAAGAACTTGGAGTGGATGGAGTCCGTGACCTCGTCCCAGAACGACGCGCCGACGAGGTCGCGGCCCGGCGCGCCGAGCAGCCGCGCCAGCGATGCATTGGCATACGTGAAGCGCCACTGCTCGTCGATCGTGCAGTATCCGTCGCTCATCGCATCCACGAGCGCCAGCAGGCGGCGCGCCGTCTGTTCGGCCTCTACGCGCGCCGCGTCCGCGACCTGGAGCTGGCCCTCCACGGTCGCGAGCTGCGCCACGGCGACGCGCGCCCGCTCCCGCTGGGTCAGATCGCGCGTGATCTTGGCGAAGCCGCGCACCGCCCCGGACTCGTCGCGGAGCACGGTGAGCGACACGCGGGCCCAGAAGCGCTCGCCCCCCTTCCGAACGCGCCAGCCCTCCTCCTCGAAGTGCCCCGATTCACGCGCGGCCGACAGCTCCGCCTGTGCCTTCCCCCGCTCGATGTCCTCGAGTGGATAGAACAGCGCGAAGTGACGGCCGAGCACCTCGTTGGCCTCGTATCCCTTGATGCGACGCGCCCCGTCGTTCCAGGTGGTGACGCGTCCCGAGGCGTCGAGAGTGATGATCGCGTAGTCCTCGACCGCGGCGACGAGCAGTCGGAACTGGTAATCGTCGCTGATCATCGGCCCGGCCGTGGTCGGGTCGAATCGCGGGCGCTCGTCGCGTCCCCGTTTCTCGCGCGAGCGTGCCAGGTCGGCCGCCGCCCTGTCGAGGTGTTCGCTCGTCATGCATTCGTCCATGTCGACGGAAAGGTGCTCCCGCCTAACATGACGCCGGCATGCGCCCTGTCCAGTACGCGGGCAGGTACTTCAGGGCGCGACGGGAGCCCTCGGCGCGCGCGGGCCCATGCCCAGCAGGGGGCGAATCTCGCCCAACAACCGCTCGCGCCCGGCGAGCGAGCGATAGAGCGCTTCGTCGTCGGGGGCGTTGCGCAGGGCAGCGTCGGTCGTGCTCAGGCGCCGACGCAGCTCCTGCACCCTCTCGCGAGCGATGGGGCCGTGCTCGTGGTCGCGTCCCGACAGCGTGCGATCCATCGCGGCGTCCTCCCGGAGCGCCGCGGTCACGACAGCGCTCGTGCCATCACCCGACGTGCGCGTCATGACCCAGGCCGTCATCGCCGACGACAGCACGACGAGAATGAGCGCCGCCACGGCCAGCGGCACATTCAACGAGCGAAGCACCTGCCGCCGCACACGCGGCCATTCGCTGGTAGATGCGACGACGAGCGGCCACAACTCCGGCGGCGGCGCGACGGGACGGCGCATCTCCGCCGAACGCGTGAGCAGGGTGCGAAGCTCGTCGAGGCGCGCCGAACAATCCGCGCACGCACGGATGTGCGCCGCCACCGCTTCGCGATCCGCCGAGTCGAGCAGTCCGTCCACGAAGTCGTCCAGACGATCGTCGCTGAGGTGCAGCGCGGGCAGGGGTGTCGTCATGCGCGCAACGCCTCCCGCATGAGACTCCGGGCGCGGTGAAGCTGGGCGCGCACCGTACCGGGAGCCACCTTCATCATCGCCGCGATCTCGTCGTGTGCGTAGCCCTCCACGTCGTGCAGCACGTAGACCATGCGCGCGCGCTCCGGCAGGCGCCGCATGGCCGTATCGATGTCCATGCGCCGCACCGGGAGCGGCGTGTGCAGGTTCACCGGCGCCAGCGCCGCGAGGTCCTCGACTGGCTCGACGCGCGCCCACCGCCGGCGCTCGGCGCGTCGCGCGTTGAGCACCACGTTCGTGGCGAGGCGGCCGAGCCAGGCGCCGGCGTCGGTTTCGTCGCGCAGCAGGTCGAGCTTCTCCCAGGCACGCACGAAGACGTCCTGCGCGAGCTCCGTCGCGCGAACCTGGTCATCGCTCATTCGCAGGCAGATGCCGAACACCCGCGCCGCGTGGAGCCGATAGAGGCGCTCCAGCCGCGCGGCGCGATCGGTCGCGACGTGACTCCCCGTGATGGCGGCGACCGCGGCCGAAAGGGGAGAGTCGATCGGATGGGAGGCGGACACGGTTCAACTACGGAGGGTGACAGGTCGGGTTTCCAGGCCCCAGGAAAAAAACCTCGTTCCTCGTTCAAGCAGCGGCCCGTCGGCCGGTGTTCAGGAGATAGAAGACCGGAGCTCGCCCAGCGTCACGCTGCTGTCAACCATCCAATAACAGGAACGGAGCCATGCGCCGCATCCTCACCAGAGCGGGGTACATCCTGCTCACCCTCACCGTGCCGCTCGCCGCGCAGCAGTCCGCCGTCGCCGGCCGGCCCTCGGCGGCCCCGCCCAGCTTTCCCGATACTCCCGTCGGCCACTTCGGCCAGGAGCTGATCGACGTGGTGAACGGCGGCGACTCGTCGGCGATCCACGCCTTCTTCGCCCGCAACGGCGCGCCGCAGATGGAGCGCGGACGCACGCCGGCCTGGTTCGCGCGCACCCTCACCAAGCTGCATGCGCAGAGCGGTGGCCTGGACGTGTCACGGATGATGGCGATGCCCGACGGCCGGACGCTGCGCATCCTCACCCATGCGCGCCGCGTCGATCGCTGGCTGGGCATCGAGGTGACGGCGACGGCGAGTGCGCCCGCACGAATGGAGAGCGTGATGACGATTGCCCTCGACGATCCCACCAGGCCGCCGGCGCCATGGCCCACGGGCCTCGTGACCGACGCCGACGTCGCATCGGCGATCCGTGATCGAGTCCGTCAGGCGGCGGCCGCCGACCGCTTCTCGGGGGTCGTGGTCGTCGCGAAGGGCGACAGCGTCCTCGTGCACGAGACGCTCGGCATGGCCGATCGCGCGCACGGCATCGCGAACGCGCGTGAGACGCGCTTCAACACGACGTCGGTCGGCAAGATGTTCACCGGCGTCGCGATCGCGCAGCTCGTGGAACAGGGGAAGCTCCGCTTCGACGATACGCTCGCGACGGTGCTGCCGGAGTATCCGAATCGCGAAGCCGCCCGACGCATCGTCATCCGCGATCTGCTCACGCACAGCGCCGGCGTGCCTGATGTGTTCCTGTCACCGCGCTTCACGGCGCACGGCCCGTTCCGGACGCACGCCGAAATGCTGCCGACCTTCGCCGACGCGCCACTCACTTTCACCCCAGGTGCGCGCTTCGAGTACAGCAACGGCGGCTACGCGGTGCTCGGTGCGATCATCGAGAAGCTGAGTGGCCAGCGGTACGAAGACTATCTGCGCGACCACGTGTGGGGACCGGCGGGGATGCGCCATACGGAGCACGCGGGCGTGAGTCGCGGCGCCGACCGTGCCATCGGCTACCTGCGATTCAGTGAAAGCGATCCGCTCGGCATCGAGCCGCGGCAGCCGAGCGTGAGCGGGTCCGACGATCCGTTCCGCCGGAGCATGATGCTCGCCGCCTTCGGCGGGGGGAGCTATTCGGCGGAGGACCTGTTTCGCTTCACCCGCGCGCTGCGCACGGGAAAGCTGCTGCGTCCGGAAACGACGGCGCTCGTGACACGCGGCGTGATGCCACTCGGCGATGGCGGCCCGGTGAAGTACGCCTACGGCTTCTATGACGCCGACCGGGGTGGACACCGCGTGGTGAGCCACCCCGGCAGCAACCCCGACACGGGGCTCGACGCCGACGTCGAGATGCTGTGGGACAACGACTGGACGATCGTCGTGCTGTCGAACTTCGATGCGCCGGCTGGAATGCAACTCTCCGGCGAGATCCAGCATCTGCTCGTGGGCCGGAAGTAGCGTCCTCGTCTCGACGCCCGAGTGATCCTCGCTCCGCTAGCCGACCGTCGGCGGTGCGGAGCCGAGGACGCTCCGGCCGATCGCCAGCACCCCCGCCACGATGAGGACGATGGCGAGCACGATGCCGCCGAGACGAATGGCGAGTGCTCGCCGTTCGTCGAACGAGCGGTTCGCGACGATCGACGATCCATGCGCCGCGACGGCGGCGAGCACCATCATCACGAGATGACCGACTGCGGCATCGGGAAAGAGTCCGGCGAGGACGAGTCCGATTCCCAGCAGGATCTGGAGATCGAGCAGTCCGGTGAACGCCGCCGGAAGGACGCGAGCGAGACGCAGCGCACGTCCGGTGGCGAGGGCGTAGACGAGCGCCACCAGCGCGGCGACCGCCGCGAGCAGTACGAGATATCGGAGCCCGGAATGGGCGTGGTAGAGAATGTTCACGGCCGCGTCTCACCGGGTTGGATTGGAGTCACCATACGTCGCCCATCGTTCGTTGACCACCCCCACCTGAAACCCGGAGGCACCCTGCCGACGTAGATCCCGACCGTATCCTCACCCGACCGCTCATGGACCGCTATCACTTCGCTCTGTTCCTCCACCTTGTCGCGCTCGTCGTCGCCGCCGGCGCGACGGCGATCACGAAACTCGCCGCTGGACGACGCGCGCGGGCGCGCACGGTCGGCGAGATGCTCGAGTGGCACGACGTGCTGAGCTCCGCCGCCCGCCTCTTTCCTCTCTGTCTCGCCACGTTCGTGATCACCGGATCGTACATGCTGAGCATTTCCCGGCTGAATGTGTGGTCGTCCGGCTTCGTCGTGGCGGGACTCGCGGGCAGCGGCCTGCTCCTCGTCAGCTCCGTCTACCTCGGCGTCAAGGGAGCAGCGCTGCGGCGGATGCTGGAAGCGACCGCCGCCCGCGGTGCCGATCAGCCCGCGCCCGTGCTCGTGCCGCCGACGCTTGCCGTGGTCCTGCCGCAGGTCAACAGCGCCATCGCACTCGCCGTCGCGTTCGACATGGTGGCGAAGCCCGCCAGCATCGGCGGTGCGCTCGGCGTCGTTGCACTTGGTGTCTTGATGGCTACCGCGAGTGTGCTGCTTCGTCCCGCACGCACACCTGCGGGCGCGTTCACCGCATCGGCTGCGGGCTAGCGGCTCGCGCCAAGGCGAGCCGCCGTGCCGCCGGATGACGGGCGCTGACGCAACTCGCGTCGACGCCCGTCGCGCATCTCAGGTCAGTTCGGCGCGCGCCAGATCGACGCCCACGTCGTCGACGGCGTCGTCGTCAGCTTCCCGCGCACGTCGCCGGGCTGACCGAGGCCGATCAGGGAGAAGCTGGCGCTCCCGTCATCCGACCAGCTGCTGAGCACCGCTTCCTGACCGTTCTCGGCGATGTCGGCGCTGCCGAGCGGGCCGCTGGCGAGGACGGTGGCCTTCCCGCCGCCGACGGGAAGCCGGAACAGCTCACGCGTGTACGGTGCGAAGCTGACCGTGCGAATGAAGAGCCCCCACGAGCCGTCGCGCGCCAGCCCCTGTGGCTCGCCCACCACCGTCTCGCCGCGGGTGAGGGTTCCATTGGCAAGATCCACCGACGCCAGCCGCGACAGCGAGTTCTCGCCATCGTCCGCCCAGCCGAGGTGTTCGGTGAAGAGGATGTGGGTGCCATCGGTGTCGAACCGCAGTGCATCGTAGCCCGAGAGGAGAGCGCCCGTGGTCGCGCGCGTGACGACGTCGGAGCCGAGCTGGGTGACGAAGATGTCGGGGCGCAGGCCGTACGGGCCCGTCGCCATCATGTACGCGATGCGGCTCGCGTCTGGGGACCACTCGACGTTGCCCCACAGGTACTGGCTGTTCGGGCTCACCGTGCGCATCGCGCGGCCGTCCGCGCTCACGAGGACGACCTGCATGGCGTCGCTCGCCGGCGCGACGATCACCGCGAGAAAGCGTCCGTCGGGGCTCCAGCGGACGCGCGAGATGCGCATCAGCGACTCGTCGGTCAC
>DASSIC010000600.1:0-6977 GCA_035692325.1 Gemmatimonadaceae bacterium
AGACCTCGAGCGCCGTCATCTGGACCACGGCGCTCGGGTCGTGCTCGATGAGATCTACGGCCGCCGTCTGTGCGCCCGCGGTGTCACGGTGCGCGAGCGCCACGATGGCCGATGCCCGCACCTCGCCAGCCGGATCGGAGAGTGCGGCGCGAATGAGGGACAGCGCGTCGGCCGAGGCGTCGGCGCCAAGCTGCCGCACCGCTTCGCCGCGAAGGTGCGGGTTGTGCTCGTTGAGCGAGATCAACCGCCGCGCATCGCGCGCCGCCGGATCGGAGGACTTGTCGAGGGCGCGGAGCGCCCACCAGCGCGCCGTGAAGTCGAGGTCGTGCCGCGCGAGCGCCGCCAGCTCGGCCGGCGTCTGGTCGGTCGTCACGGTGCCGAGCAGCCATCCCCCTTCGTCGAAGCGGAAGGAGATCGGCTCGGCGGGCATCGGGAGGTCGAACGTCTGGTGCTGCGCGTTGACCATGATCTCGCGGCGGACCACCGAGTCGCGCGTGAGCACGCGCACCGTGACGGGAAAACGGAAGACCGGATGCGTCGCGTCGATCTTCTGCGTCTGGTCCACAGTGAGATGCAGGGTGTGCGAGGATGGCCGCCACTCGCGCGCGACCTTCACCTTCGGGTAGCCGATGCCGTACGCCCACTGATCGAAGAACCAGTCCAGATCGCGTCCGGTCGTCTTCTCCATCGCGATCGCGTAGTCCGCCGTCTCCACCGGCTTGTAGGCGTTGTCGGTCAGGAAGCGCTTCATCCCCGCCCAGAAGAGCGAGTCGCCGACGAGCCGCCGAAGCTGGTGCGCGAGCTGCGCACCCTTGGGATAGACGTGGCCGCTGAAGAAGATCTGGATCGGATCCGTTCCCGCCTTCTCGCCGTAGACGAGCGGCCGTTCCTGATTGAGGTCGGCGCTCATCGCCTGCTGCTGCTCGTTGATCCAGTTCCACTGCGCCGCTTCACGCCCTCGGCTCATCTCCTCGTGCACGCTCTCCATGTACGTGGTGAGCCCCTCGTTGATCCATGCGTGCGCCCAGGTGGCGGTCGTCGTGAGATCGCCGAACCACTGGTGCGCCAGCTCGTGCGAGTTGAGGCCGCGGCCGCTCCATTCCGGCTGGCTCGACGCGTCGTGCAGGGCGAGATCGGTCTGCGTGGTGGCCGTGACGTTCTCCATCCCGCCGTAGGTGAAGTCGGGGATGATGGCCTGGTCGTACTTGGCCCAGGGAAAGTTCACGCCAAGCACGCGTGAGAAGGTTTCGATCATCGACGGCGTCTCGCCGAAGGTGCGCCAGGTGGCGTCCACGGTATCCGGCGCGACCCAGTACTCCACCGGAATGCCGCGCCAGGAATCGCGCAGGATCGCGAAGTGCGCGGCGACGATCGAGTAGAGGTACGTGGATGCCGGCTTTTCCTGCGACCAGTGCCAGATCTGCTGGCGGCCGTCGGGCGTCTTCGCCACGCTCACGAGGCGGCCGTTCGACAGCACGCTCATCCCCGTGTCGGCGGTGACGAGGATCTCCCACGTCGTCTTGTCGTTCGGCGCGTTGTACGTCGGCACCCACGACGGCGTCTCGATCGCCTCGCCCTGCGTCCACATTGTGGGCCGGCGGGGAACGAAGTACATCCCGCGCTCCGGGTTGCCGTGATAGCGCAGGGTGAAGGTCACCGTGTCGCCGCGCTGCGCCCTGCGCGCGAGATGCACCGTGACGCTCGAGGTATCGCTCGTGAAGCGGAGGGGCTGGCCCGCGGCGTCCAGCGCCGCGTCGATCGTCAGGTTCGACGCATCGAGGCGGATCGTGTCGGTCGGCGCCGCGGTCACGACGAGTCGCGTCGCCACCTCGCCGCGCACCCCGTGCTGCTGCAGATCGAAGCTGACGGCGATCCGCTGATGCACCAGATCGAACACACGCGCCCGCTGCGGCCATGGCGTAGGCGGCGTGTAGGCGCCGATCCGACCGGCGCTGCGCTGCGCGCCGAGGGGGTGCACGACGAACAGCAGCGCGAGTGCGACGAGGGAAGCTCGACGTGTCGACATGGACGGTGAGCCCGGCGGAGAGATGAGAAGCGATGAATGGCACGCGACGCGTTCAATATGCGTCCCGCGCCCGGATGACGTCAGCGCAGGCGCACCGGCGCACGCTCCACGACGAGCGTGTCGCCCACGACACGGTAGGTGGCCGACAGCGTCGCGTCGGAGCTGCCCCCTGCCCAGAGCGTGAAGGTGCCCGGCTCGACGACCCGCTGCATGTCCAGTCGGTACAGCGACAGGTCGCTCGGGCGAAGCGTGAACTCCACCGTTCGCGTCTCACCCGGCCGCAGCGTCAGGCGACGGAAGCCGACGAGCTTGCGCACCGGCTGCGCCACGCTCGCCACGTCGTCGCGCAGGTAGAGCTGCACCACCTCGTCACCGGCGCGCGAACCGGCGTTCGTGACATCCGCGCTCACGCGCAGCGTCTGGCCGGCACGAGCGCTCGGCGCGGAGAGCCGCAGGTTTCCGTAGCGGAAGGTGGTGTAGCTCAGCCCGTAGCCGAACGGATAGAGCGGCGTCCACGGCAGGTCGAGATACTTCGACGTGTAGTGATTGGCGGCATCCGCCGGTCGCCCGGTGTTGCGATGTGCGTAGTGAATGGGCACCTGCCCGGTGGCGCGCGGCATCGTGACGGGCAGGCGCCCGGAGGGATTGGCGTCGCCGAGCAGCACGTCGGCGAGCGCGTTCCCGTGCTCGACGCCAAGCAGCCACGATTCCACGATCGCCGGCACGCTATCCGCGAGCCACTGCACGGCGAGCGGACGCCCATTCATGAGCACCGCCACCACCGGCTTGCGCGGGTCGAGCTCGCGCGTCGCGCGCACGACCGCCTTCGCCAGTTCGAGCTGCGCGCCGGGCAGCTCGATGGATGCGCGGCTCGACGCCTCACCGGTCAGGTCGGCATGCTCGCCGAGCACGAGGATCACGGCGTCGGCGTCGCGGGCAGCCTGCACGGCCGCGGCGATGCCACGCGTGTCGAGCGATTCCACCGGCACGCCACGCTCGTACGTCACGCGCGCCTGCGGCAGCGCCGCGCGCAGCCCGGCCAGCACGGTCACCGCATCCCTCGGCCGCCCCGCGCCGTTCCAGGAGCCGAGCACCGCCGCGCTGTCGTCGGCGAGCGCTCCGATCACGGCCACGCTCCGCAGCGATCGGGAGAGCGGCAGCACGGGCGCGCCGGCGACGGATTCGTTCTTCAGGAGGACGATCGCCTTGCGCGCGAGATCACGCGCCGCCGTCCGATTCGCCGGCGTCAGCGTCGCCAGCCGCTGACGTGTCGTGTCGCTGAAGCGATACGGATCCTCGAACAATCCGAGCGCCTGCTTGGCGCGCAGCACGCGCCGCACGGAGGCATCGACGAGCGCGATCGGCACCAGCCCCTTTCGCACCGCGTTGGCGAGATTCTTCGAGTACACCGCGTCGGACATGTCCACATCCACGCCGGCGCGGATCGCCAGCACGGCGGCCTCCTCCGGCGTCGCCGCGACGCCGTGCGGCATCAGCTGCTCGATCCCCGCCCAGTCGCTCACGACGAGGCCATCGTAGCCCCAGCGCCGCCGCAGCACGTCGTCCAGCAGCCACCGGCTCGCGTGCACCGGCGTGCTTCCGATGTCGTTGAACGACGCCATCACGGTTCCGACGCCCGCCTGCACCGCTGCCTCGAATGGCGGTAGGTACACCTCCCACAGCGCGCGCTCGGATACGTCTGCCGTGTTGTAGTCGCGCCCTCCCTCGGCCGCGCCATAGGCGGCGAAGTGCTTCGCGGTGGCGAGCATCCGCGTCGGCACCGAATCACCATCTTCGATGTGTCGCCATCCCAGATCGCCCTGGAACCCGCGCACGCGCGCCGCGGCCATCGCCCGGCCGAGCAGCGGATCCTCACCCGCGCCTTCCACGATGCGCCCCCATCGCGGGTCGCGTGCGATGTCCATCATCGGCGCGAAGGTCCAGTGGATGCCATACGCACTGGATTCGATCGTCGCGACGTGTGCCGCGCTTCGCACGGCCGCCGTATCGAAGCTTGCCGCCTCGGCGAGCGACACCGGGAACACGGTGCGCCAGCCGTGGATCACGTCCTGCGCGAAGAGCAGCGGGATGTGCAGCCGCGAGCCCTCCACCGCGATCCGCTGCATGTCGCGCGTCGGCGCCGCGCCCCAGAAGCCCAGGAACGATCCGATCTTGCCTTCGCGCACCTGCTGCTCGCCGCCGGCGGGTGCATGAGGCCCGGTCTGGTTCCAGTCGGCGGGCGTCATGTTGAGCTGGCCGACCTTTTCGTCGAGCGTCATGCGCGCCAGGAGGGAATCAACCATCCGGTCGGCGCGACGAGTCCCCGGCGTCTGCGCCATCGCCGAGGTTGCGACGGCCACGTGCAGTGCCGCGCACACCAGCGCGACGGACGTGCGACGGCGTGAGCGCGAGGCGACGCGGCGTTCTTGCATGGTGGGTATTCCGGAAAGGAGATGGCCCAACTTACCCACCGCTGCGGCTGCCGGCCAACGGCGAGGGCTGGCGGTGACGTCGGTGGTGCGGTTACTCCTTTGTCCTCCCGCACGGAGCCATTCCATGCCGTCATGTCCGCGACCCATCGCCGCGCAGCGCCCGCACATCCGCCTGGGTATCGCGTCGCTCGCCCTCGTGCTGCCAGCTGTCCTCGCCGCGCAGCGCGGCCAGCGCGTGACGCAGCCGACGCTCCAGTCGCGCTCCGCGCCGATCATCACCGTGGGCGCGTGGCGCTTTCGCGATCTCGATCGGAACGGCGTGCTCGATCCGTACGAGGACTGGCGCCTCACGCCCGAGCGTCGCGCCGCCGATCTCGCGTCGCGGATGACGCTGGAGGAGAAGGCGGGGGTGATGATGCACGGCACGGCCCGCTCGGCCGGACCGACGGGCGGCATCGGGGGCGGCACGCAGTACGACTCCGCTGCGAACCACGCGCTGATCGCCGACGCGAAGGTGAACAGCATGATCACCCGCCTGGGCGGCGCGCCCGCCACGCAGGCGGCGCAGAACAACACGCTGCAGGAGATCGCGGAATCCACGCGACTGGGCATTCCCGTCACCGTGAGCAGCGATCCGCGCAATCACTTTCAGGCGGTCGTCGGCGCGAGCGCACGTGCCGGCGCCTTCTCGCAGTGGCCGGAGACGCTGGGCTTCGCCGCGCTGCGCGACGCGACACTCGTTCGGCACTTCGCCGACATCGCGCGCCAGGAATATCGGGCCGTGGGCATTCAGGAGACGCTTTCGCCGCAGGCCGATCTCGCGACCGAGCCGCGCTGGAGTCGCATCACCGGCACCTTCGGTGAGGATGCCGACGTCGCGGCTCGCCTCGTGCGCGCTTACGTGGAAGGGTTCCAGCATGGCGCACGCGGCGTAGACAGCGCGGGCGTGGCCGCCGTGGTGAAGCATTGGGTCGGCTACGGGGCGCAGAAGAACGGGTGGGACAGCCACTCGTACTACGGCCGATTCGCGGAGATCAGCGGAGCGGACCTCGAGTACCACATCGCGCCCTTTCGCGGCGCTTTCGCCGCGAACGTCGCCGGGGTGATGCCCACCTACTCCATCCTCGATGGCGCGACGCTGGACGGTCGACCGATCGAGCAGGTGGGAGCGGGATTCAACAAGCAGCTGCTCACCGATCTGCTGCGCACTCGCGAGCGATTCCGCGGCGTCATCCTCACCGATTGGGCGGTCACCAACGACTGCTCGACGCTCTGCCGCGATGGAGTGCCGGTCGGAGAACGTCCGACCTTCGCCCACGTGGCCATGCCATGGGGCGTCGAGGACCTGCCGAAGCGCGACCGGTTCGTGAAGGCGGTCGAGGCCGGCGTCGACCAGTTCGGCGGCACCGAGGAATCGGCGATGCTCGTGCAGGCGGTGCGCGCCGGTGCCCTCGACGAGCGCCGGCTCGACGAGTCGGCTCGGCGCATCCTGGAGCAGAAGTTCCGCCTTGGGCTGTTCGAGAACCCGTACGTCGACACCGCGCGGGCCGCGCGCATCGTCGGGAACGCCGCATTCCAGCGTGAGGCGATGCGCGCACAGAGCCGAGCCGTGGTGCTGCTCGAGAATCGCGGCCGCCTGCTGCCGCTCTCCCCCGGGACGAAGCACGTCTATCTGTATCGCGTCGATCCGGCGATCGCCGCGCGTCATGGGCTCACCGTGGTGAGCGACCCCGCGCAGGCGGACGTCGCCATCATGCGCGCCGACGCGCCGTTCGAGACGCTGCACCCCGGCTGGGTGTTCGGCGCCATGCAGCACGAGGGCAACCTCGGATTTCGTAATGGCAACCCGGATTACGAGGCGATCAAGCGTCTCGATCCGAAGGTGCCGCTCGTACTGTCCGTCTACCTCGATCGGCCCGCAATCCTCACCGCCGTGCGCGATCGTGCGAGCGTATTGCTGGCGAACTTCGGCGTCAGCGACGAGGCGCTGCTCGACGTCGTGACCGGTAGAGTGCCCCCGGAGGGCCGTCTGCCCTTCGAGCTGCCCTCATCGATGGCCGAAGTCGAAGCGCAGCGATCGGGTCGCCCACATGATACGGCACACCCGCTCTACCGCGAGGGCTTCGGCCTCCGCTACTGAGTGCGCGTCGGCGGCTCGTCCCGCCACTTGATCAGGTACGGCTCCACGAACGCGGAGTTCGGGTAGCGTCGCGCGAGCTCGCGATAGAAGGCGAGCGGGATGCGCGGGGAGAACGGCGGACTGACGTTCAGCACGACGAGATTCACGTCGTGCTGCTCGAGCGCGCGCAGCACGCGTTCCGACCGACCGGTCGTGTCGTCGAAGAACTCGAACAGCGAGCGCGTCGGGTTGCGATAGCCTGAAAGGAAGTAGAGCTGCGGCACGTCGGGCGACGCCCAGATGTACTCGCCGCGGGCATGCTGACGCACGACGTCCACCGTGGCTTCGTACTGGCCCGCCTGCCACAGGGGCACCACCAACCCGGCGCGATCGAGTCGCA
>DASSIC010000601.1:0-2644 GCA_035692325.1 Gemmatimonadaceae bacterium
AAAACACCATGGCGTCAGCCCCCAGAAGTTTCCGCTGTACCTCTACGAATGGCAGTTTCGCTATAACCATCGGCATCAGGATCTCTTCACGCTCTTCCTCGCCGAAAGCCTCAAAGTGCTGCCAAATCTTTGACAATCGCCTCAGTTCTTTCCCCCGTTTCCGTGCATTCGGTTTGCGGCGCGACGGAGCCTACATCAGGAGGTCACGTCCATCCACTCACCATCGCGCTGGGCGTCGAGGCGCATGAGGTTGCGATCGGCCGTGCGCAGGGCGGCGACGAGCCCCTGGTTCAGCGCGGCGAGCAGCTTGAGGGCGATCGGCGATCCGCTCGCCAGCAGTCGCTCGCAGGCATCGGGATGGATCTCGGCCAGCAGTGCATCGCGGTGGATCGAGCAGCTCGTCGTGCGCGCTTCGCCGCTGATGAGGCTCGCCTGCCCGAAGATGGCGCCGGGCCCGAGCTGTGCGAGCAGCTGCGGCTGGCCGCGCACCTTCACGCTCACGTCCACGGCACCGCGCACGAGGACGAAGCAGCTGTTGCCGGGCTCCCCTTCCATGAAGAGCAGCGTGCCGCGTGGGAGCTCCCAGCTCTGCGTGCTCTGGAGCAGCAGGGCGAGCTCGTCGACGGTGAAGTGCGCGAAAGCGGGAAAGTCCGCCAGCAGCTCCGGCGCGATGACCGGTGCGGGAGAATCTTCCACTCCGGCGCGCAGCATGCGCGAGACGCGCGGCGGCGACTGCCGAGGCACGGCCGACGCCACCTCCTCGCTGCCCAGCGTGAGCGCCTCCGAGATCTGCCGATTCACGTGTGCGAGCTGCTTGCAGAGCGCCGCCGCGATGCGCCACAGGCTGTCGCGCTCGGTCATGAAGATCGGCTCGGCGCTCGTGAGCCGACGCGGCGAGAAGACGTCCTCGGGCACCCACTCGGGAATGCGGCCGGTGAGCGCCATCTGCGCCGCCGCCATCCCCGCCGCGGTCGTGTAGCTGCCGCCATATCCATTGTAGCCGGCGGCGACGATCACGCCCGCGCGCAGGAAGCCGATCGCCGGCAGCTGGTCCGGGGTGAACGCCATCGGCCCCACCCACTCCGCCGACGGCGGGCATCCACGCAGCTCGGGATAGAATCGATCGCGCAGCGCGAGGAGCTGGTCGTGCACCTTGGGGGACCGCCGGCGCGACGACGGGCTGGTCATCGGCCGATCGGCGCCGCCGCCCATCAACAGTGGCGCGTGACCGTTGCACACACCGGCGCGCGGCTGGTTGAAGAAGGTCGGACCATCCTCGCAGGTGACGACACGCCCGCGTGCGCGATCGGGCGCGTGCTCGGTCACCTGCACCTGGCTCTGATACGGCCGGATGGCCGCCAGCTCGGGGAAGAGCTGGCTCGTGAAGGCGTTCGTCGCGACGATCACGGCGCGTGCCGAGATGGTGCCGCGTGCGGTGACGACGAGCTGCCGGCCATCGAACGACACGACCTCCGTCACGGCCGTGCGCGCGTAGAGCTCGACGCCGGCGCGCAGCGCGCTGCGGAGCAGTCCGCACACGTACTTGAAGGGATGATAGGTCCCGTCGCCGGGGATGAAGCGGCCGAGGTAGGGATTCTCGAACCCGAACTCCTGGCGGATCTTGCGACGCGACCAGAGCTCGATGCGCTGCCCGTGCTGTGCCGCGAGCGTCACCTCCTCGCACATCCCCTGCTCCTCCTCCTCCGTGCTCGCGAGATGCAGCCAACCGCGCGGCGCGAAGTCACAGTCGATGCGCTCGTGCAGGATGATGCCCTTGAACAGCTCGCGATTGCGCAGCGCGAGCCCGAGCACGACCGACGCCTGCCGCTCGCTCTCCGCGTGCACGACCTCCACGGGGAGCCTCGGATAGCGGCGACGCAGGAAGGCGTGACGCTCGCGCGCCAGTCCTTCGTAGATGCCGACGGAATTCTCGGGGATGAGCTCGAAGTTGCCGCCGTTGCGACCGCTCGCCTCGCCGGCGGGATCGCCCGCATCCAGCACGACCACACGCCGCTCGGCGCTCACGCTGTCGCTCAGGTGGTACGCGGCGGACGCGCCGGTGAGTCCCGCGCCGATGACGACGACGTCGGCCGTCTCGGGCAGATCGGGATTCGACTGATGGTTCGCGAGCGGATGTCCGATGCGGAACCAGAAGGGCTCGTCGTTCTCCGGCAGGCCGATGGGATGACGCGTCGGGATGCCGAGCTGTCCGAGGAGATCCTGGAAGGCGGCGCGGGCACCGGAGGTGAACTCCGCGTCGAGGTCGAGCTTCTGCAGCTCGCGCCGAAGCGCGAGGTCGGCGCGTGCGTCTCGCGCTCCGTCGGCGATGCGTCGGGCGAGGCGGCGAACGTCGGCGGCGGAGAGCAGGCCTACCGTCTCTCCCACGCGTTGTTGCTCCGATCCTGATCCGGCAGCACGTGCCGAGGATCCACCTCCACGCGCCGCACGCGCTTGCGCGCCGGGAAGCGATACAGGAAGCGCGGGCCGAGGTTCCACATCTCCACCGGGAGCTTCGCCGTCTCGGCGGTGTTGTCGTCGTAGGTGATGCGCAGCTCGGCGGGCATGATCATCGTGCCGCGATTGACGACGTACGTGCTCGCGCGACCCGTCGTATCGGTGACGACCGGTTCGATCGCCTGGTCCA
>DASSIC010000602.1:0-2132 GCA_035692325.1 Gemmatimonadaceae bacterium
GCGTCCCCGCTGAGCGCATGGCACACGAGGATCACGTTGTCGCGCGCCGCCGAGAGGGTTCCGTACGTTTCGTACGCGACGCGGATCGCATGCAGCTCGCGCCCGCAGTCGAGCCGCAGCGGCTTCGGGAGGTCCAGGTACTGCGTTTCGATCGTCCCGACCGAACCCGCCGCGGTCCGTGTGGCAGACGTCGCCATGGGCGTCATCATAGCGCCTGCGTCCAGGAATGGCGGCGTCGTTGTATGATTTGGGGCTTCCGGCAGACCATCTCTCCAGTTATGAAAGGGGTTCTACGATGACCATGGCGACCGTCAACAATGGAGTCAACGTCCAGGCGCTGCTCGACGCGCGCGAGGCGCTGAAAGGGGCACCTGAGGCTGCGAAGTTCACGTGGCGGGCCTCCTGCAAGTGGCAGACCGGGACGCACAGCACGTCGAAGATCCAGAGCTTCTTCGGCCTCGGCCAGGAGCAGCAGCACAAGACGACGACGTCGTTCGAGGCGGATCACCCGGAGATCTTCGCGTCCGAGGACAAGGGCGTCACACCGATCGAATACGTCCTCGTCGGTCTGGCGAGCTGCCTGACCGCCGGCGTCGCCGCCGTCGCGCAGAATCGCGGCATCCAGCTGCGCTCGGTCGAGTCGAAGGTCGAAGGGACGATGGACATCCGCGGCATTCTCGGCATCGACAGCGACGTGCGCAACGGCTACGACGACGTCAAGGTGACGTTCAAGATCGACGCGGATGCGTCGAAGAAGGACATCGAGGCGCTCGTCGCGCAGTCGCAGAAGCGCTCCGCGGTGTACGACGTGATCACGAACCCCGTGAACGTCACCGTCGAAGTCGTCTGATCTCACATACGAGCGGAGAGCGGACCCATCGAGCGCGTCACGACCGTCGTCATCGGGGCCGGCCATGCCGGCCTCGCCGCGAGCCGGTTTCTCACGGACCGATCGATCGATCACCTCGTGCTCGAGCGGGGCGAGATCGCGAATTCGTGGCGCCGCGAGCGGTGGGACTCGCTGCGCCTGCTCACGCCGAACTGGCAGAGCCGCCTTCCCGGTCACCGCTACGACGGGCCGGAACCGGACGGCTACATGTCCATGAGCGAGGTGGTCGCGTTCCTGTCGCGGTTCGCCGCCATCGCGCGGGCGCCCGTCCGCACGAACACCATCGTGACCTCGGTGACGCGCGTGGACGGCGGCTATCAGGTGGCGGCGAGCACCGGTGAAATCCGCTGCCGCTCGCTCGTCATTGCCAGCGGGGCCTGCAATCGTGCCAGCGTGCCGTCACTTCGCGCGGCCGTGCCCGCGTCGATCGAACAGATCACGCCGTTCGAGTACGGGAATCCGTCGCGCCTGCCGCCCGGCGGCGTGCTCGTCGTCGGCGCGTCGGCCACGGGCGTGCAGCTGGCCGATGAAATCCACCGATCGGGCCGGCCGGTCACGCTCTCGGTCGGGGAGCACGTCCGGTTGCCGCGCCTCTACCGCGGCCGCGACGTGCTGTGGTGGATGGACGCGGCGGGCGTGTGGAACCAGCGCTACGACGAGATCGACGATCTGACGCGCGCGCGCCGGCTGCCGTCGCCGCAGCTCGTCGGCACCCCGCAGCGCACGACGCTCGATCTCAATGCGCTGAGCGGCGCGGGTGTGGAGCTCGTGGGCCGTCTGTCCGCCGTGCGCGACGGCCGCGCGCTCTTTTCCGGAGGGCTGCGCCATCTGTTCTCGCTCGCCGACCTGAAGATGGAGCGGCTGCTCGACTCGTTCGACGACTGGGCGCGCGCCAATCCGGCCGAGGCGCCCGTCGGCGGGCCGGAGCGGTTCGAGCCCACACGGGCGCCCCAGTCGTCGCGCCTCCAGATAGATCTGCGCAGCGGCGAGATCAAATCGATCGTCTGGGCGACCGGGTTCCGGCCGGACTACAGCTGGCTGCACGTGCCGGTCATCGACGAGAAGGGACACCTCCGGCACGACGGCGGCGCCGTCGACAGCCCGGGCATGTACACGCTCGGTCTGCCTGTGCTGAGACGCCGCAAGTCGAGCTTCATCCACGGGGCTGAAGACGACGCGCGGGAGGTGATCGAGCATCTCGCCCGGCATCTCGCACACGCCGGATGAGGGGGTCAGACCGGGG
>DASSIC010000603.1:0-2349 GCA_035692325.1 Gemmatimonadaceae bacterium
TCGCGCGAGGGATCCAGCGTCGCGATCGAGTCGGGGAGCGTGCCGAGCGGGATGAGCCGCGAGCCCTCGAGATGCGTGAGGTCCCACTCGCGCTGCTCGCGCACGTCCACCAGATCGAGATCGGCGCCCTCGAGCAGGCGCGCGGCCAGCTCGCGCGGGGTGATCTCCTCCACCGCCCCACCGTCGTTCGCTCCAACCATGTCTTTCACTCCGCAGAACTCGTCGTAGTCGATCAACCCGGTGATCGTGCGCGTGCCGCAGGCGGGGCACTGTGGATCCCTGCGGAGTTTAACGGAGCGCATCTCCATCGTCAGCGCGTCCACCAGCAGCAGTCGTCCCGCCAGCGAGCTGCCGATGCCGAGCACCAGCTTGATCGCCTCGGTCGCCTGGATGGTGCCGATGAGCCCCGGCAGCACGCCGAGCACGCCGCCCTCGGCGCAGTTCGGAACCAAGCCCGGCGGTGGGGGCTCGGGAAAGAGACACCGATAGCAGGGCCCGTCCGGCGTCGAGAACACCGACGCCTGCCCCTCGAAGCGGAAGATCGAGCCGTACACGTTGGGAATCCCCAACAGCACGCACGCGTCGTTGACGAGGTAGCGCGTCGAGAAGTTGTCGGTGCCGTCCACGACGACGTCGTAGCCACGCAGGATCTCCAGCGCGTTGCTCGAGGTCAGCCGCGCCGCATGCGGCTCGACGCACACATGCGGATTGACGTCGTGAATGCGGTCGCGCGCCGAGTCGAGCTTCGTGCGTCCGACGTCATTGGTGCCGTGGAGCAGCTGGCGCTGGAGGTTGCTGACGTCCACGACGTCGAAGTCGACCAGCCCGAGCGTGCCGATCCCCGCGGCGGCGAGGTAGAGCGCGACCGGCGAGCCGAGCCCGCCGGCGCCGATGACCAGCACGCGCGCCGCCTTCAGCCGCTCCTGCCCCGCCAGCTCGACGCCGGGAAGGATGATGTGGCGGGCGTAGCGTTGGAGCTCGTCGCTCGAGAGAGCCATCAGCCGCCGCTCACCGCCGGCACGATCATGATCGTCGCCCCGTCGTCGACGCGCGTGGACAGGCCGTCGAGAAAGCGGATGCTCTCCTCGCCGACGAACACGTTCACGTGACGGCGCAGCTCCCCCTGCTCCGTGAGCACCCGATCGGTCACCGCCGGCCACTGCGCCGCGACGCGCGCGAGCGCCTCGGCCACGGTCGCGCAGGGCGCATCCACCATGAGCGTGCCGCTGCCGCGCGAGTACGGCGTGAGCGCCTGCGGGAGCACGACGGAGATCGCCATGTGTCGTTCGTCGCTCAGGATGCCCCGACGACCGCCGCCTTCACGCAGCAGATCGATGGAAGCGCGTCGACGATCTCCTTCCAGCTGTCGCCGCCGTTCGCCGAGGCGAACAGCTTGCCGCTGCGCGTCCCGAAGTACAGGCCGGCGGGATCGTGCGTGTCCGCCGCGAGCCCGTCGCGCAGGATCGTCTCGTACGCGTCGTGCTGCGGCAGCCCCTCGGTGAGCGGCTCCCACGACTGCCCCGCGTTGCGCGTGCGGTACACGCGGAGCTTCGCCTCCGGCACGACACGGAACTCGTCCGACTGGATCGGCACGATGTAGACCGTATCGGTGTCGTGCGGATGCATCTGCATCGCGAAGCCGAAGTCGGAGGGGACGCCGTTGGCGATGTCCTGCCAGGAGTCGCCCCAGTCGTCGCTGCGGTAGAGTCCCCAGTGGTTCTGGAGGAAGAGACGCTCGGGGCGCGACGGATGATGCACCACCTTGTGCACGCACTGGCCGAACTCGGGCATCTTGTTCGGCAGGAACACGGCGCGCACCCCCTTGTTGCGCGGGCGCCAGCTCGTGCCGCCGTCGTCGGTGCGATAGAAGCCGGCGGTGGAGATTGCGATCGCCATCCGCTGCTTGTCCTTGGGATCCATCACGATGGTGTGCAGGCAGAGCCCGCCGCCCCCCGGCATCCACTGCGGCCGATGCTCGTGCTCGAGCAGTCCCTTCACCGGCGCCCAGCTCTCGCCGGCGTCGTCGGAGCGGAACAGCGCCGCCGGCTCCACCCCGCAGAACACGACGCCGGGCTCCTCCGCCCGGCCCGGCGTGATCTGCCACACCTGCGCGAGCGACAGCCCCGACCCCTCGGGAAAGCGCACCGCCTGACGTTCCGGCCCCGTCCACGACGCGCCGAAATCGTCGCTCAGCCGGATCGTCGCGCCCCAGTTGTTGCTGTGCGACCCGACGAGCGTGCGCGTGCGACCCGAGCGCTGGTCGTACGCCACGGAGTACACGGTCTCGCCCGGAAAGTGCGGACCGTCCACCTGCCATTTCCTGCGCGACGCGTCGGAGGACAGGATGAA
>DASSIC010000604.1:0-6389 GCA_035692325.1 Gemmatimonadaceae bacterium
CTGCCTCAGCTTTCTTGCCGAGCATCATCAGTGCCTCTGACTCTATCGCCACCAAGTCATCGCTTACTTCCACGATGTCTGCAAGTCGGCGACACACTTCGACAACGCGACCCCATGCGCACTCCAGAACGAGCGCGCGAAGGTCGGCCTCGAGGATGTGCTGCACGACGCTAAGGGCCTTTGTGCGGGTCGTTTCAACCCAGTCAGTCCATTGCGAGGAGATCTCAGGCTCGTAGGCGGGTAGTATGCGGAAGTCGCTGACGCGCGCCTCCAGGCGCTCAGCGCGACTTAGCTCCATCCATTCGACAAGTGTCGAACGAATGCCGGCCTCCTCAATCTGCAAGCGCTGGCCATGGGCGTGTATCTGCATGCCGATGCCCCGCAGGCGATAGACGAGCTGTCGAAGGCTGTGAGACGCATGAGTGGGCCCTTTCGCGTCTGGAAAGAGCAGCTCCAATAGCTCAGACCTATGTATCCACCTTCCCTGCGCCTGCGCCATGTATAGCGAGAGCGCAAATAGTCTCGGCGCATCCGGCGTGATGCGACAATCATCAACTTGAACAGCACATTCGCCCAAGAGGCGCACTCTGATGATTGACATCACCATCAACTCATTTCGGGAGCGCACAAGCGACGGGCAGCGTCGCCCGAGTATCAAGGTCAACGATCTCTCACGACCGTCACACGCGCGTCACTTCACCCACATAACTGACGGGCGGCGGGCACTGCAGGGAAGAGGTCGGCTCGGACTGGGATAGCGGGGGATCGCGTTGTCTGCGATGCATGTTAGCATTACCATAGGTGACCCCCGTCACGCCCACCGCACTCGGTCAGTATGTCCCAGAGCCTCCGCGTTCCCCCGGCGCCCGATCCGGCCGCCCTGGACGACTATTGCCCAGTCTGCGGCCGGCCGGATCAGTTCTGCGTCATCTGCGGGACCCAGCATGACCGCTCCCGACCCCACGCCCGCGTCGCCGGCGAGGAGGTCCGCTTCACCCGCGACGACCTGATCGCCATCGAACGCGAGGCCGCGGCCTGGGAAGGAAGCCGCGAGTACGAGGACAACGTCCACGGCGTCCGCGCCCATACCCAACAGCTCCGCGCCATCGCCCAGAAGCTCGCCATCCTGCTCACCTACACCGGCTGAACGGTCGCAAGGCTGGCGGTCTCACGGGCGGCGACGGATCATTCGGCGCCGCCCTTCGTGCGTCCGCTCCCCGGCCAACCCGCTTCTCCGCATCCCCGCTTGCCGCGCCATTCTTCCGTGCTCTGTCGGCGTCTCGGCGCTACCGCCGCCGTCGTCGCATCGCTCTCCGCCTGCCGCGTTCCGACCGCGGTGGAGCTCCCGGCCGGTGCCGTGCCCATGGCCGCTCCCGCGGTCTACTCCCGCTGGTGGGCCATGACGCAGGCCTGCTCCGGCGTCTCCGGAACCCTCGCCGACGTCTCGTTCTACCGCATACCGCGCGTCGACAGCTTCACCCGCAACGGCAAATCGGTGCTCGGCTACTGGACCAGCGCCGGCAATCAGATCGTCCTCGCCGAAGGAGCCTCGCTCGACGGGGGCAACGTCCGCCACGAGATGCTCCACGCGCTGCTCCGCGTCGGCGGCCACCCGCGCGACCAGTTCCTCGACAAGTGCCTCGGCACCGTGGACTGCGGCCCCGATTGCATCGTCGACGCGGGTGCGGCACCGCCCGCCGATCCCGCCGCCGTCTCGCTGCTCGCATCGGCGTTCGAAGTCAGCGTGCAGGTCACTCCCGCCGCACCCACAAGCGGCGTCGACGGCGGCTTCTTCACCGTCACCGTCAGCGTCCACAATCCGCTGAACCGTGACGTCATCGCGAAACTGGGCGCATCCAACGCGCGCGCCGTAACGTTCCTCTACGACGTGCGCGGCCCGACAGGAGGGGTCATCGGCAGCGAGATCGTCCTCGACCCATCCGCCGTCACCTTTGGACCGGGCGAAACCAAGCGCCAGGTCTTCGATTTCTCGATCGGCAATGACATTCCGGCCGGGCGACTCCCCCCGGGGGTCTACGACATCGTCGGCGGGTACGGCTCCAATCGGACGCCATCGACCTCGGTCACGGTCGGCCCCTAAAGACCGCCACACACTCGCGAACGCAGAACGGGCGGCCATCCTTGGCCGCCCGTTCGCACGTCACGTAACCATCTCGTGCACCGCCTGGGCGTGACGCCGCAGCTCGGCCGGCTCGAGCGACTCGAGGGGCAGCGCCAGTAGCGCACGCACCCGCGGCAGGAGCGCATCGTACGTCTCGGCAAAGCGCGCCCGCGCTTCCACTGGGTCGGTGGCGTCGGCGGGGTCGGGCAACCCCCAATGCACCTGGGCATGCGCACCGGGGAAGAACGGGCACGCGTCGCGCGCATTGTCGCACACGGTGATCACGAGATCGAACCGTTGCCCCGCCACGTCGTCGACGCTTTTGGGCGAGCGCCCATCCCACGCCAGCCCATGTGCGCGCAGCACCTCGACCGCATATGGGTTGACCCGTGCCGCCGGCCGCGAACCGGCACTCACGGCCTCGATGCGCCCCGCACCGAGCGACGCGAGCAGCGCCTCGGCGATCTGACTACGCGCCGAGTTGCCGGTGCACAGCACGAGGATGCGAAAGTGCGAAAGAGAACGGGCCGGGCCGGGTGCGGCGTCGTGGTGGCTCACGCCGAATAATACGCCTCGACGAACCAGTCCACGAGCGACGAGCGCACCTCGAGCATGACCGCCGAACGCGACGAGACGCGCTGAAACGAGTCGGACTCGGCGAGGTGCTTGACGAGCACGAGCGCCTCCTGCGGTGGGGTGCCGAGCTTCCGCAGCGCCAGGGCGTAGCTCCCCATCTCCACATGCAGCTCGGAGAGCATCGTGCGCTCGGCGCTCCGGCGCTCGTCGAGCCGGCCGACGAGCGGTCGATTGCGGTCGACGAGATCGGCATATCGATCCACGGCGGCGCATGCCGCAGCGCGGGCGTTCGCGACCTGAGTGAGCAAGACTTCCTCTTGTGCGAGATCCACGAGCCGAGTGTTGCGAGTCGAGGCGCCGTGTTGATCGAGCGGCGCCTCGGGAAGGCATCGTCCTTGGGCTGGGAGCCCGGACTGCGAGGGCGGCGGGCCACGAAGGGTGGGCGAGGCGGGCCGCGCCTTCCTACTATAGCATTATTGACGCCGCGCCCCTCGACGTGTCCCGGCCGTGCGGCCCGCGCGCTCGCACTATGGCCTTGGCAGCCCCGCCACGATCCTCGCCGCGCTCACTCCTTCCGCATCCGCCTGGAAGTTGAGCACGACCCGATGCGCGAGCACGGGTAGCGCCATCGCCGCGACATCGTCGAGATCCGGCATCGCGCGGCCGTCCATCGCGGCGCGCGCTTTCGCCCCGAGGATGAGATACTGCGACGCGCGCGGGCCGGCACCCCAGCTGACGTATTTCTTCACGTCAGCGCTCGCCTCCGGCGCGTCGGGGCGAGTGGCGCGCGCCAGCTTCACCGCGTAGCTCACGATGCTCGGCGCCGCCGGGAGGCGTCGTACGAGATGGAGGAGCTCAGACAATTGGGCGCCGGTGAGCACGGGGGTCACCGTGGTGGTCGCATCGGTCGTCGTCTCGGCGACGATGCGCTCTTCCTCCTCGCGCGACGGGTAGCCGACCGTCAGCTGCACCATGAAGCGATCGAGCTGTGCCTCGGGGAGCGGATAGGTTCCCTCCTGCTCGATCGGATTCTGCGTGGCCAGCACGAAGAACGGCTCGGCCAGCACGTGCGTCTTGCCGGCGGCGGTGACGGCGTGCTCCTGCATCGCCTGGAGCAGCGCGGCCTGTGTCTTGGGTGGCGCGCGGTTGATCTCGTCGGCGAGGACGATGTTCGCGAAGATCGGACCGTGGACGAACTTGAAGAAGCGGCGCCCGGTGCTGTGATCCTCCTCGAGCAGCTCGGTGCCGGTGATGTCGCTCGGCATGAGGTCGGGGGTGAACTGCACGCGCGAGAAGGTGAGGTCGAGCGCCTGCGCGACGGTGTGGACGAGCAGCGTCTTCGCGAGCCCCGGCACGCCGACGAGCAGCGCGTGACCGCCGGCGAGAATCGCGGCGACGAGGTTGTCCACCGTGTCGCGCTGGCCGATGATGCGCCGCGCGATCTGCGCGTTGAGCGCGGCGCGTGCACGCGCGAGCTGGTCGAGCAGCTCGAGGTCGCGATCGTCGTCCCGAGGTACGGTACTGCTGCGTGAGGCGGAGCTCGTCACGTGCGGAATCGGGCTGGTGTCGGAGAGGTGCGCCGACGAAAGCTACCGCCGGGCGCGGGGCATGAACATGAGACACCCCAAATGCCGAACGGGACGCGCTCGGAGTCGCGTCCCGTTCAAATACGCAGGGGGAGGGCCAACTGTTACGCGTGGAGCGCATCAGCCCTCGACCGCAGCCTGTTACGGCACGACGAACGCCGTTGCCGCCTCGGCGTGGTGCGACGAGCTGACGAGCGAGCCGAGCGCCACGTAGCTGCCAGGCTGCGCGGGTGTCCACTGCTCGACGTACGTCAGCGATTCGTTGGGCCCGAGGCTGCGCGAGGAGAGCGCCGCCGTGAAGCTCTTGTTCGCGCTCCAGGTCCACACCGGAGCGCCGCCCGCGGTCCGGATGCGGAAATCGTACTGCTGACCGCTGGTGAAATGGAGCTCCACCGGTGCGGTGCCAGGATTCAACACGGCGAAGGTGAGCGTGACGCCGGTGGATCCCACGGACACCGTGAGCTGCGAGGGAAGCATGACGCCAAGGAGGTTGATCGGGGGGAGCCAGCCGGGAGGGTAGCCACTGCCGGCGCAGGGCAGGCATGTTCCCGACAACACGACGCTCGATCCCGCGACGGACTGCGAGGACATCGAGAGCGTGTGCGTGCCCGACGCGGTATTGCGGGAGATGACCACCGGCGGCGGAGCGACGCGCCCCGAGAACGACACGGTGAAGTCAGCGAGGACGCAGGTCCCGCCCGGCGAGATCGTCGGGAAGTTCGTCGTGAAGCAGGGCGTGCTGCTCCGCACCGGGTCCGAGATGCTCTGCGTGCCATCGGTGCCGAAGTACGTCCCGCCCGCGCCGTCGAAGTAGGTGAGCGTCGCCGTGTTCATGAACGCGCCCGTCGTGGTGCCCGGATACAGCATGCCGATCGGCATGCCGCCCGGCGTGGCGGTGAGCTGCACGACTCGGCGCGGCGTGGCCCGTTCCCAGGCGATCATGCTGCGCAGCGGGGGCGCCATGAGGCAGAGCGAGCCCGGCTCCGCGCATGCGCCCGTGCGCTCCCAGTCGACGTCGCGTGCGACGGCGAGGAAGTCTCGCGACGAGCCATCGATCGCGATCACGATGGGAGACGGATGACCGATGCGCACCGCGCTCGCGAGCCCGCGGTACGCGTACACGATACTGACGTCGCTGCCGAGGGCGGTGAGCGAATCGGCGATGTGATCGAACTCCGCCGCGGCGCGCGCCGCATCGACGTCGCCGAGTGGTCCGGTGGACCCACCATTACAGCCGACGAGCGTGATGGTCGCGGCGATGGCGAACGTGTGCATGGCGTGGCGCATGACCTGATCTCCTCGGGGGGGGAGACGCGAACGCCGCCCGGACTGACGGGCGGCGTCGGATCCTGCTTCGCATTACCCCGGCGTGTGGCGCCGGGTCACCGCCTTACTGCAAGCGGAAGGCGACGCGCTCCTGCACGGGAAAGTTGCTGCTGCGCAGGGTGGCCACCGCGACGTAGCTGCCGTTCGGGAGCGCCTTGTCGGCGGTCTCCTCGTAGCGCTTCGTCTCGCCGCCGTCGAGCAGGCGGTTCTGCAGCGACTGCGTGAACATGCGCTCCTTGCCCCAGCGATACACTTCGCGGCCCGTCGAATCCATCACCGTGAACTCGTACTCCTGACCGCTCGGAAACTCGAGCTCGAGGTTCTTCTTCGTCGCGTTGGTGAGGTCGAGCGAGAAGTGGATCGCACGCGCTTCGGCTCGCACGATGAACGCGCTCTTCAGCGGCGCCGCGGCGGCCGGCGTCCCGGCATGCTGCTCTGGGACGGCGTCGGCGACTGGCGCGACCGTCATCGCGAGGGGCGTTCCCGCTTGCCGCACGCTCTTGTCGGTGGGTTTGACCGTCGCATCGGCGTGCGAACGGGAGCCACAGGCAAGGGCGACCGCTCCGGCGAGGAGCAGCGGGATCAGGATGCGCGTATTCATTGTCAAGACACAGGAAGGAAGACACCGGAAGGGCGCGGGCGGGCGTCCGCTCACACATCCAACCGGGGATGAAGTTATCAACAGCTAGACGAATGTGAAGTCTGAGGCGTCACACCGAAGTTGTGATTCCAGATACACTTGCGGGGCTGGCACGAATCTTCGGCAACTGTTCGGTTCA
>DASSIC010000605.1:0-2019 GCA_035692325.1 Gemmatimonadaceae bacterium
CCGGTGCACTCGCTCGCCCGGCTGCGTGAGGAGCGCACGGTGCGGAGCGGGAGCCGGGTGCTGGCGGCGCGCGGTGCCGACCAGCTCACCGATCTGCTCGAGCGTACGGAGATGACGCACGTCGCCCTGTTGTCGAACCGCCCGTTGCGCGTATTGCTCGCGAACGTCCCCGAGCTGCCCGGCGCCGCGGACGCCGAGCTCGCGCTCGGCGCCGTCGTGCGCCATGGTCAGCTCGCCGTCGCTGGAGACAACGGCAAGTGAGCCCCGATCTCGTGCTCCGCGACGACGACCTCGACGCATTCTTCCGCGTCCCGTTCGAGGTGTATCCGCCGGTGTCGCCCTACGTATCGCCGCTGAAAAGCGATCTCGAGCGCGCCCTCGACGTCCGCCGGAATCCGCTGTTCGGCGAGATCGGCGCCGGCGTGCGGCGCGTGATCACCGCGCATCGTGGCGGGCGCGCGATCGGGCGCATCGTCGCGCACGTGCACGGCGCGTCGAACCGCGTGCACGGCGAGCGGCGCGGCTGCTTCGGCTACTTCGACTGCGTGGACGACGTGGACGTCGCGCGCGCCCTGCTCGGCGAGGCGGAGAAGTTCGCGATGGGAAATGGCTGCGACGTGCTCGCCGGCAACTTCAACCTCACCGCCATGCAGCAGATGGGGGTGGTGACGGACGGGTTCGACGGCGTGCCCTACTCGGACATGCAGTACAACCCGCCGCACATCCCCCGCCTGCTCACGGCGTGCGGTTTTGCGGCCACCTTCCCCGTCTCCACCTTCGAGCTCGACCTCACCACCTTCGATCCGGCGTCGCTGCTCGTCGGCGCCGCCGCCGAGCGGCTTGGCGACCCGAAGCTGTTCTGGGCGCAGCTGCGCTCGCGCGACTTCGAGCGCGTGCTCGATCAGGTGCGCGTGGTGCTCAACGATGGGTTCGCGCACAACCCGATGTTCGTGCCGCTCTCGAAGGAAGAGATGCTGTTCCAGGCGCGCGATCTCTCCCACGTGCTCGACCCGCGAATCACCGCGCTCGTGCACGACGATCTCGGGCCCGTGGGTGTCGTGCTTTGCATCCCCGACCTCAATCCGATGGTCCGCGCGATGGGCTCACGCCTCGGCGTCACCGCGCCCTGGCACTTCCTCAAGCAGCGGATGCTTCCGCGCCGGCGCGCCGTGATCATCTTCTACTCCGTGGCCGCGCGGATGCAGGGCCGGGGCTTGAACGGCGCGATGCTCCATCGCGTCACCAGCGCGCTGAAGCAGGCGGGCTACCATTCGCTCGGTCTCACCTGGATCGCCGACGTCAACGGCGCGAGCCTCCGCCAGGTCGAGCGATTGGGAGCGCGACCCCTGCATCGCCTGCATCTGTTCACCAAGCGGGTGGCCGCCCATGGCTGAAGCGCCGCTGGCCCGCGCGCCGAGGGAAACGCTGGAAGCGCTGGTGCGAGAAGCCGCACGCGCGCCGAGTGTGCACAACGTGCAGCCGGCGCGGTGGCGGTTCGAGCCCGGTGGCGACGTCGTGCTCTTCCGCGCCCTCGACCGCACCCTGCCCGTCGCCGACCCATCCGGCCACGACGTGCAGGCCAGCCTCGGCGCCGCCTTCGAGGGGATGGCGATCGCCCTCTCACGATTCGATCTGCGGCTCGGCGCTCCGGTGCCGGAGCGCGTCGCGCAGGCGGAGGGATGCGAGCCAGTCGTGCGCGCGCGCATCTCCACGCGCGGCGCGCTCGACCCGCTGGCGGAATTCGTCGAGCAGCGACGCAGCTATCGCGGCAAGTTTTCCCGCCGCGGCGCCCGCGAGCTCAACGCGGCGCGATCGCTCGCGGCAGCCGACGTCCACGTCATCGACGACGCCCTCGACATCCGGCTGTCGAGCAAGTCGCACGACGCCGCGACCTGGCGCTTCGAGTCGCGCCCGGAGTATCACGCCGAGCTGTGGTCGTGGCTGCGACTCTCGCACCGCGACCCGAACTGGCGCCGCGATGGACTGAACGCCGACTGCCTCGCCCTCTCGGCCGCCGAG